>CAZUSN010000101.1:0-5313 GCA_964623035.1 uncultured Dehalococcoidaceae bacterium
CCTCTTTCGTCAGAGCGAGGGCGAGCGGCACTCACGGTGAGCGTCCGGTCTTTGAGTGTCTTCCCGTTAAGGCCAGCGATTGCGGCTTGACCCTCAGACACCGAAGGCATCTCCACAAAGGCAAATCCCCTGGGTCTACCACTATACCTGTCGGTTGGAATGGCTACCGATTCTACCTTTCCAAAAGAAGCGAATTCCTGACGCAGTTCCTCCTCGGTCACATCAAAGGATAAATTACCTACATAGATTTTCACAATTGTCCCCCCTTTCTAACACTATTTCTCCTGCCCCCACTTAATATCCCTGACGCCGCCTTCTCCTGGCACTATTTTTGGCTTTTGTGCGAGCAGCGTCTCGCTTGGATATGAACTGACGATGAGCCTTTGCTTCTCGCAGGATGCCACTCATCAGTACCATTTTCTGAAAGCGACGCAATAATGATTCCTGTGATTCACCTTCACGTATTGATACTTCTAACGACAAAACTCACTCTTTCCAGAATCACACCCGGGTCGGTTGCCCCACCCGGATGTGACTCGAATTGAACCCTGCTTATCTACTCGGTCTGACTTTGCGGTAGCAATCGCTACAGTACACCGGCCTGTCCCCACGTGGTTCAAAGGGTACCTCGGTGTCTTTGCCACACCCAGCACATTTAGCGGGAAACATCTGGCGCCGAGGCCCGTAGCGCTCTGACTTCCTTGCCTGACGGCATGAGGGACAGCGCTTGGGCTCATTGGTATAGCCTTTAGACTGGAAAAACTCCTGCTCTTCAGCACTGAAGGTAAAGGTAGCCCCGCAATCGGAACACTGGATTGACTTGTCCTGAAAACTCACTGGATGACCTCCTCTCTTCAAAATTTCAGTTACAGTTCGGGTCACCCATTACCTTGTAAATCTAGAGAATTTAAGAAAGTATACGATAACCTAAACTAAAACTGTTTCGCTTATTATACTACTATGGTGCCTTCTCTGCAAACAGTAACAAGATGACGCTATGTTGGGTCATATTATTTTTCTGACACGTATTGGCAGTATGACATTATTGACAGCAGCCAAAACGCTTTATCAAAGGCGCCAAAATACTTCTTCCAGCCAGCTAAAGAGCTTGCTCATGCACAGCAGAGCGGAGCTTCTCTGGACACTGCCCCGAGTTTTTAAATTACCCCCTCTTTTTTGAGCTGCTTAATATCCCTGTCAGAATAGCCTAATCCCTTTAGCACCTCATTGTTGTGTTCACCTAGTTCAGGTGCGATGCCAGCTTTGGGCGGGGTCTTGGAGAATTTCCAAGGGAAGCCGACCTCTTTTATCTTACCCACCCTGGGGTGGTCAACCTCAATCACATAGTTATTGGCGATGACATCAGGGTCGGCTGCTGCTTCAGCCAGAGTGTTGATTGGAGCGCTTATTACATCAGCCCCACGAAGTGCCTTCAGCCAGTGTTCCCGGGTATCAGTGGCAAACCGTGAATCCATGGTATTTAAGAAAACCTTCTTCTTCTCCTCGGAAGCGGCGATATCCCCCAGCTTGCCACAGCCGACCTCATCCAGCGCCTTGGCAAGCCCGGCAGCTTCTAGGCCTTTTCGCCAGCGCTCTTCGCCAATCACCTGAATCATAAAGGGCTTGCCATTCTTATCATTGAAGCTAACCGTCACGTTCGGGGCTTGACCAACGTTAATACGGACTCGACTGCGCGGGTTTTGTTCGCCGGTGAAGAGAGCTCGCGTCATGTAATAGCCCATCAGGCGAATCTGGCTACCAAGCAATGAGGTCTCAATCAACTGTCCCTCACCGGTCTTCAGCTTGTGGTACAAGCCAACCATGACCGCTTGGAAACTATGAAAGGCAGCGGTTTCATCCGCCACAGCGACCTGTCCCGTCGCCATGCGGCTGCCTTCCTCGCCATAAGAACTGCAAATGCCGCCGGCCGCCTGGGCTATGCCGTCAGTTCCCGGCAACAGGGCATTTGGCCCATCTGGACCATAGGCTGATGCGCTGAGATAAATAATACCGGGGTTGACCTTAACCAAGTCCTCGTAGCCAATACCAAGACGCTGAGCTACCCCGGGACGGAAGTTCTGAGCGAAGACATCAGCGTCCTTCACCAGCTTATTGACTATCTCCTTGGCCTTTTCTTTTTTTAGGTCCAGCGTTATACACTTGAAACCACGGTTGTTTGTTTCAAAGTAAGGACTGAGCGGAAAATTGGGGGACAGCAAAAGCTGCCTACCCAGTTCACCTTCCGGGGGCTCTATCTTAATTACCTCAGCCCCCAGGTCAGCCATCATGGAAAACGCTACCGGTGCCTGCTGAAACATGATAACACATACACACTTTACTCCCTCAAGTGGACGAGCCATTTTGCTTTCACCTCCCTAACCAAAAAGTTGCTTATAGTATTCGATTCTGCCGTAAAGCTGAGGTGCCACAACAGTTTTATCAGGAATGACATTAATCACTGAAGTTTTCCCGGAATTAAAGGCTCTCTCCAGTGCCGGTCTAAGATGCTGGGGCTCGGTAACTAATTCAGTGTGACATCCCATCTCAGCAAATATTTTGTCATACCTGATATCGGGCAGCATACCCCAGTCACAGTTCTTCACGTCCTGTGGCAGAATCATCTGCTGTGCTGCGTAACCCATCCAACTGCTGTTGTTGAAAAGCAAATAACATGCTGGGATGCGGTAGCGGGCTGCGGTTTCAATATCCCAGCCGGCAACGCCCATACCACCATCACCCAAAAGGGCGATAACTTGCTTACCTGGTCTAGCTAGTTGAGCGCCCATAGCGATACCCACACCATGGCCAACACCACTCCAGGTAGCACCATCCAGTATCTGACCAGCAAACGAAGCCTTTACCTTGTCAGTGGCGAAGCCGGCCAGGCTAAAAGAGTCCAGAATAATAGTGGCATCTTTATCCATGAAATCGAAAAGCTCGGCAGCCACAAGGTGAGGGTTAATCGCCTTATTATTACGCACCTTATCTATGAGCTCTTTTTCCTTAGCTCTGTCTTCCTCCCTCAACTTGTTGACTATACCCAACCACGCACTTCTATCTGGTTTACCTTTCATCATGTCCTTAACACAGTCAATCATCTGCTGCAAAACCAGCTTAGGACTGCCAAGAATTGACACCTCAGTGGACAGTCTAGTGGTCAGTTCCTCCGGGTCTTCAGATACCTGAATATAGCTAACATTCTCAACTGGATAACGTGGCGGCATACCAAAGCCCTCAAGCATATTCATTCTCAAGCCAAAGATGGCAATCACATCAGCCTGCATCTGGATAGGTCTTCGGAAGCCAGCGCCAAAGGCTAACGGGTGATCCTCAGGCACTGCACCTCTACCCATTCTCCGGGTAAGCACCGGAATGTCAAGCAGCTCAACAAATTCTCTAAGTTCCTCTGATGCCTCAGACCAGTAAACACCATCACCGCCAATAACCACCGGTTTTTTCGCCTTAAGTAACATACGCACTGCCTTTTCTACCATTTGTGGGTCGCCAGCTGGTCGGGATGGGGCGGCACAGACACCATGCGGTAAATAGCCTCTCAGGGAATCTTCCTCCCCGGCTACTCGTCCTTGGATGTTGGTCGGAAACTCCAGAGCCACTGGTCCACACGGATAGCTCATAGCATCCCGGAAGGCTTTCTGCATGAAGTAGGCTGTCATAGAAGGGTCAGTGACCCGTTTCGTCCACTTGGTGAAATGACCCGATAACGGCTCGGCATATGCCTCCTGGAAAGGGCCCCAACCATCTTCTTCCGTGGGGTGCTGCCCGAGGAGACAAATGACCGGGCTCCTGGCGAGATAGGCCTGGTACATTGCTGATATCATATTGCCAAAGCCAGGTCCAGCGGTACCCATGGCTACCCCTGGTTTACCACTAGCTCTGGCCCATCCGTCAGCCATGTAGACACCTGACTGCTCATGCCGCATGTGATAGCACTTCATACCGGCTCTGTCAATGGCTACCATAAGCTGCCAGACGTGACCGCCATGAACACCGGCGTACCACTCTACACCCTCCTCTTTTAAAATCTTAGCTACTACACCTGCAACCTTGCTCTCTGCCATTTTTGCCTCCATCAATTATTTACTCCCGTCCAATTTTCAAAAGCCCCATTAATAGCCAAATCTAGGGGTTTTCAGTCTCCTTTTCCTCAGTTTTTAGCGGGCATATATAGGGGTATTGCTGGCATCATTTTAGCACCGACGAGACACAAGGTAAAGGTATGCAAGACACAGCAAGAAGCCAATCATGCAACGCTATCGGCGTGAAGGCAACCCTGGGCTAATTCATGCTCAAATAGCTTCCAGTTGTGCTCATTGCAAACTATATCTAAACTAGCCCTAGCTGCTTTTGGCATGGTTGGACTGGACTTTGAAACCGCGGTTCGGAGCAAGATACCCATTATCACCATAGTGCTGAACAACTCCACCATGACGGCTGAAATACCGGACATGCCCCTTGCGCATGAACTTTACCAGGCGAGAGACATTGGTGGTAACTATGCCGACATAGGGCGTGATATGGGTGGTTGTGCCGAGCGGGTGCAGAACCCAGCAGACGTCGCCCCGGCGATTCAGCGCGCTTATCGAGCCACCAAAGAAGAAAGACGCCCGGCTTTGCTTGAGTTTATCACCAGCGAGGAGACAGCTTTTTCCCTATGGTGATTCCTTGACACTGAACTGCCCGTTACTCTAGGGAACGTGGGGTTTGACTTCTGCCTCAGTCAAGGGAGACAAGGCATCCTTCCACCAGTGGTCCGGGTCACGGCGTATCTCATAGACTACCTTCCCTTGATCAGGGCAGCGGTAGGTGATGACGTTGGCTGAAGCCATACCATTAACCAGACCATAAAGGCGGGCAACCTGCTGACTCAGGACAGGTAAGCAAATCTTCCCTTCTAGGCAGCCGTTGTTGATGATTATCTTGTCGCCCACTTTATGCACAGGGCACATAGGCGGAAGTTCCCTGCGGATTTCTTTAACCTCCATTGTCACTGGATATCGAGGCATAAGTCACCTCCTCTAGAGATTGATGCCAATAATTATAACAGTCCCTACGAACCTATTCAACAGCTCCGTCGCCTTTACAATGGATGTCTATAGCCATATAATAGACGGTATGCAGAGGGATGCCGTGGAACCGCGGGACGAAGTCCAGCCTCCAGGAATAACCGGAAATATTTTGTAGCGGAATTGTCGCGACTTTTCCCAAAGTTAGCTTCACGCCCCTGTAGCTCAGAAGGATAGAGCAGCGGTTTCCTAAACCGCGTGTCGGGCGTTCGAATCGCCCCAGGGGTAC
>CAZUSN010000102.1:0-5267 GCA_964623035.1 uncultured Dehalococcoidaceae bacterium
TGGGCAAGCCACGCTTTTCCGCCCATCTGCCGTTACCATCAGGCACTATGGCAATATGGACCGGTAAATGGGCGATTTGTTTCATCTTCAAGGCGGCAATTTTCATCTCAAACCAAATATAAAGAGGGCAATAGGTCAGCTCAGGCTTCCATGAGCTCTACTTCTTTATCCCGTCCAATCCGTTCGACCTCGACGATAAAGATGTCAGTGAGCTTTTGCAGTTGCTCCAGAGCACGCTTATGCTCATCCTGGGTGATTTCCTTATCCTTCTCCATATCCCTTAGTTCGCTAACCACTTCATGCCTCAGATTGCGCACGGCTATTTTTCTTTCCTCAACCCTTTTCCGCACCACCTTGATTAGCTCCTGTCGCCGCTCTTCCGATAGTGGGGGAATACTTATCCGAATTACATTGCCATCGGTTGATGGATTTAGCCCGAGGTCTGACTTCAGGATAGCTTTCTCGATATTAC
Organism: uncultured Dehalococcoidaceae bacterium; assembly: GCA_964623035.1. Classification (GTDB taxonomy): domain Bacteria; phylum Chloroflexota; class Dehalococcoidia; order Dehalococcoidales; family RBG-16-60-22; genus CAZUSN01. The sequence continues at coordinate 473 of CAZUSN010000102.1, forward strand.
GGATACCGCCCTTGTCCCAGGGCTGGATGACGAGGAGATTAGCTTCAGGCACAGAAATACTAGCAATCTGATTCAGCGGAGTGGGCACACCAGCATAATCCACTTTGATATGGTCGATTAAAGCAGGCGTCGCCCGTCCGGTGCGGAGAGTAGCCAAATCCTTTTTCAATCCCCCCGCTGAAGCCCGCATCTTTTCTTCAATAGTCCGCAAAGCATCGCTAACCATTTCACTTCTCGGTTGATACCAGAGTGCCAATCGGCTCACCGGCTACGGCTTTTTCGATGCTATTAGGTGCCTGAAGGTCAAAGACGATTATAGGCAGTTTGTTTTCCAGGCATAAGGACAGGGCCGTGGCATCCATTACTTCCAGACGCATATTGAGCGCCTCCAGATGAGTCAGCCGGTCAAACTTCTTGGCATCAGGTTTTTTACGCGGGTCGGCGCTGTAAATGCCATCCACGTTGTTCTTACTCATGAGCAGAACATCGGCTCCTATCTCGATCGCCCGCAGAGCTGCTGCGGTATCAGTGGTCATATATGGATTGCCAGTACCACCGGCGAAGATAACCACCCGGCCTTTCTCCAGATGGCGGATAGCCCGGCGCCGGATAAAAGGTTCCGCCACCTGATTGATGCCGATAGCTGACTGCGTTCTGGTATTTACTCCCTCCCTTTCCAGCATATCCTGGAGAGCTAGGGCGTTTATCACCGTAGCCAGCATCCCAGCATAGTCAGCGGTGACCCTATCCATTCCATTCTTTTCCGCTTCTTGGCCCCGCCAGATGTTACCACCCCCGACCACGATGCTCACCGCAACCCCCATCTCCACCAAATGCTTTATCTGCTTGGCTATTTTGGCCAAGGTAGAGACATCAATGCCAAACTCTTTTTTGCCGCCAAACGCCTCACCGCTAAGCTTGAGCAGCACCCGCTTATATTTGATGTCAGCCATTCCCCGATTCCTAACTGCCTAATTCAAATCTGGCGAACCGGCGTACTCTGATATTTTCGCCAATCTTAGCCATGGTTTCGACAATCACATCACGAACCGTCTTACCAGGGTCTCTAATATAGGGCTGAAGCAGCAGACAAGCTGCCTGAGGTTCGACGTTAGCTCCTTCCGGGATTTCTTCCTCGGAGACAAATTGAGGTGATAACGCCGCCACCTGCAGGGCAAGTTCGTGCGCCAGTCCTTTGAATTCGTCGGTGCGAGCGACAAAGTCAGTCTCACAGTTCACCTCAATTAGCGCACCAATACGCCCACCAGTATGGATGTAAGCCTCAACCAGTCCCTGAGCGGTGACCCGGTCTGCCCTTTTCTGTGCCTTGAGGAGACCCCTCTCTTTCAAAATCTGGAGCGCCTTTTTGACATCCCCGCTTACTTCAAGCAGGGCATTGCGGCACTCCATAATCCCAGCACCACACTGGTTTCTTAGCTCTTTTATCATCTCGATTGATATTTCCAAAGTTTTTCCTCCGTCATTCCTCTTCAGGGGTAAAAATGAGTGGCTCCGTAGTTTCCGGTTCCTTGGCACCTTCTTCCGCAACTTCTCCAGATGGCACCTCAATTAAGCTAGCTTTACCTTCCAGAACCGCCTCGGCAATCTTGTTGCAAATCAGCTTGATCGCCCGGATAGCATCATCATTAGATGGGATAGGATGGTCTATCTCATCAGGATTGCAATTGGTATCCGCGGTAGCCACCACCGGTATCCCCATCCGCTTAGCTTCAGCCAGCGCAATATTTTCCTTTATCGGGTCAACAATAAACAAAGCATTGGGGAGACTGGTCATCTCTTTGAAACCTCCCATCTGCTTATTGAGTTTTTCAATTTCCTCCCCGAGCTTCATGATTTCTTTCTTTGAGAGATAGCCAAACTCCCCCCGGGATTGCTGGTCTTCTAAACGGACAAGATGGTCAATGCGAGCCTGAATGGTGGCAAAATTAGTCAGCATGCCACCGAGCCAGCGCTGGTTAACATAGGGCATACCACATCGCTTTGCCTCTTCAGCGATTGCTTCCTGAGCCTGCTTTTTGGTGCCGACAAATAGAATGGTGCCACTTTCAGACACCAACTGCCGGACGAACTCGCAAGCCTTGTCTAACATGGCTGCCGTCTTCTCCAGGTCAATGATATGGATACCATTGCGTTTGGTGAAGATGTAATCCTTCATCCGGGGATGCCAGCGCCCAGTCTGATGTCCAAAGTGAGCCCCGGCTTCTAAAAGTTGCTTGATAGTAGTTGTATCTGGCAAATTTTTGCCCCCTTTTCTAGTAGATACTTGCTTTTTGCCGTTTATCAGTATAGCATACCCTTCTTATTGGCAGCAACCGTAGCTTTTACTGGCTTTGCCCATTTTGTCACCTACTTGACAAACCTTTTATATACTGCTAAACTTGCCCCATAATATGTAAAGGCTGTGAACAAGACTAGTAGGCTCCAGAGCGGGGCGCAGAGAGTCGGGCAAGGTGTGAGCCGATGCCAGCGCCGGAGTTGAATGGACTTGGGAGCCGCAAGCTGAAAGCTGCCACACAGGCAGGCAAGTAAGTAGGCTTTGACGCCGGGGAAGCGTTATCAAATCCCGGGTATCGAGGCAAATATTTTTCCTCAGCCTCTGTACCTAATTGAGATGGTCAAATTTCTTTCTTCGATGACCAAAGAAGGGTGGTACCGCGAAAACGAGCCTTTCGCCCCTTCCATGGGGCGGGAGGCTTTTTAATTCTCTTAACCGAGATAAGGAAGAGCCAAAAAATCTGGAGGTCAACAAGATGTCTACGATGTCATGGCATTGGCCCCTTTGGGGCCAGAGGTAATTAGCTTAGAGGCTAGCCAAGGAACAAAAACAGAAGGAGGAAAAAATGGAAAGAACCAAATATATTCTCGATGAAAGGGACATGCCAACCCATTGGTATAATGTCCTGCCCGATTTGCCGGTGCCATTGCCGCCGGAACTTCATCCAGGGACAGGCAAACCGTTAACCCCCGATGACATGAAGCCAATCTTCCCGATGGCCGTAATCATGCAGGAGTTCAGCCCAGAGCGCTATATTGAAATCCCGGAGGAGGTGCAGGCTGTCTACCGCACTTGGCGGCCGACCATTTTGCACCGGGCACACCGCCTGGAGAAAGCTCTGGATACGCCCGCCAAGATTTTCTACAAGTATGAGGGGACAAGCCAGGCAGGCAGCCACAAGCCCAACACCGCGGTCGCTCAGGCATACTACAACAAGAAAGAGGGCATCAAGCGTCTGACCACGGAGACCGGTGCCGGGCAGTGGGGCAGTGCCCTGGCGATGGGCTGCGCGTTCTTCGGACTGGAATGCAAGGTCTATATGGTCAAGGTAAGCTATAACCAGAAGCCCTACCGCCGCATCATGATGGAGACCTGGGGAGCCAAGGTAGTGCCCAGCCCCAGCCAAGATACCAAAGCTGGACGTGCTGTACTAGCCGAGAGCCCCGATTCTCCTGGTAGTCTAGGTATCGCCATCAGCGAAGCCATAGAGGATGCTGTCACCCACAAGGACACCAAGTATTCCATCGGCAGTGTCGTCAATCATGTCCTGCTCCACCAGACCATCGTCGGTGAAGAAACCAGGAAGCAGATGGAGATGGCCGATGCCTATCCTGATATTATTGTCGGCTGTATCGGTGGCGGCTCCAACTTCGCCGGCCAGTTCCTGCCCTGGCTCAGGGATAAGCTCAGCGGCAAGAAACCAGACCTGCGCATCATCTGCGTTGAGCCTCAGGCCTGCCCCAGTCTGACCAAGGGCATCTACACCTGGGACTACGGGGATACCGCCGGACTTGCTCCCATACTGAAGATGTACACCCTTGGGCACACCTTCGTGCCACCTCCAGTTCACGCCGGAGGCTTGCGCTACCATGGTAAGGCGCCAATCATTTGCCACCTGTATAAACTGGGCATAATTGAAGCCAAGGCTGTGCATCAGATTCCCGTATTTGAGGCAGGAGTAATGTTTGCCCGGACTGAGGGCATTATCACCGGACCTGAGCCCTGCCATGACCTCAGGGTAGCCATTGATGAAGCCCTGAAATGCAAAGAATCCGGCGAGTCAAAGACCATCTTAATTGCCCACAGCGGACACGGGCACTTTGACCTGGCTGCGTATGACGAATATCTCTCCGGCAGGATGCAGAACTACGCCTATCCGGCGGCAAAGGTTAAAGAGGCACTCAAGCATTTGCCCCAGGTACCAGAGTCATAAATATAAAAACATAAATAAGATAAGGGGCTGGGGGATACCTGGCCCCTTATTTTGTCCTAATCTTGCTTGTATGCTACAATAAAAATTAGTTATGAGAAGACCAAATGTGAAATATGTCGTGATTTCCCTCATCCTTGCCTTCTCTCTCTTGCTGAGCACGGGGTGCGCTATACCCGGTATCGATATTTCGCCAGCACCTGCCCCAAGCCCACCGCCAGCACCTCAGTCAGCCCCTCCGCCAGAGCCAATCAACCCGACCTGGACACCCCCAGCCACCAACTCGGGAAGCCCAACCCTGGCACTGCCCAGCATTGCTGACGTTGTGGCTCAGGTTAAGCCGTCAGTTGTTGCCATCAATACTCAGGTGGTCAGCTTTGACTTTTTTAATCGCCCCTTTACTCAGGAAGGAGCCGGTTCCGGATGGATTATTGATAAAAACGGCGTCATCGTGACCAATAACCATGTGGTTGAAGGCGCCCGCAGCATCACCGTAACTATGGATGACGGCAGCACCTACACTGCAGATACCAATGCCGTGTTCACTGACCCACTGAACGACTTGGCAA
>CAZUSN010000103.1:0-2124 GCA_964623035.1 uncultured Dehalococcoidaceae bacterium
CCTTCACTCTGTCTCCCTCTCCCTTTAATAAGGGGAGAGGGAAAAGGTTTTGGAGGGGAGCTTCGCCCCTCTCTGGCTTTATACTCCACTTTTTGAGATGGACAAAGTCCTGATATGTTCACAGGGCGTTTAAGAGGGACGAAGTCCCTCTTTCTTACTCCCCCTTCCCTTATCAAGGGAAGGGGGTCAGGGGGATAGGTTGGTAAACAGTCTCATGACAGTATCGGTTATCTCAGGTGGGAAGTGTCATTTAATAAGGTAAGCAGAGCTAATTGGGAGTAGGTTTCTATGATGCTGAGTGAGGCTAAATCAGTGCGCAATTTGCGCGCGTTAAGGGGGTCTAACTTCAGCAGATGGCAAATCAATAATCGCAGTATGCCACTGTGAGCCACAATGAGTATGGTCTCCTCGGGGGCATGTTTTCCCAGTCGGTCCAGAAATTTAATCACCCGGCTATTGATGTCGCCGAGGCTTTCACCGCCTGGATAGCGGAAGGTAAGGTCACGGGTGGGCCAGATTTTGATTAGCTCAGGGTAACGCTCACCGATTTCTTTAAAGGTTAGCCCTTCTGCCTCACCGAAATTTATCTCCAGAAGCTCGGGGCAGATGATGATGTCTGTTTGATGGCGAGAAGCAATAATCTGGGCAGTTAGTGAAGCGCGGCGAAGTTGACTGGTATAGATAACATCAATCTTCTCTGTCGCCAGACGGTCACGCAGTTTCTCTGCGTCTCTTATCCCGGCTTTGCTCAGTTCAACGTCAGTCTGACCCCAGAATCTCTCAGCGCTGTTTCCTTTGGTATTGGCGTGTCTCACCAGCAGCAATTTAGACAATTGAAATCTCCGGAATGAAATCTTTTAGTATAGAAGTAACCTTTAAGATTAATTTAGTTGGGGTGGAGTGAAAAGTCAAGCTGGATGCTGAGATTATCCAGGTACTTTTTAAGCCCATTTTCTTGTTTCAAGCCAAATGTCGCTGAGAATGAATTGAGCAGGTTTTCCATGAGGCTTTCCACGGCTACGGCATATCCCAGTAGTTTTGAGATTGAGGTCATTACACTGTCTTTGAGACCGCAGGGGTTGATATATTTGAAATAGCGCAGGTCAGGATTCACGTTGAGGGCAAAGCCGTGGCTGGTAATATAGTGGCTGACGTGGATACCAATCGAGCAGATTTTGCCCTTATCCACCCAAACACCACCGGGATACTCGGGCAACCGGTGACCCTGAATGCCAAGACCGAGGAGCAGGTTGATGATGGCTTCCTCTATTTTCCAGATGTATTCACGCACCCCCAGCCCATTTTCTCTGAGGTCAAGAATGGGATAGCCGACGAGCTGCCCTGGACCATGATAGGTAACGCTGCCACCACGGTTGGTGCGGTAAATAGCTATTTCCTTTGGCAGGGCAATTATGTCCTCCTCACCTCTGAATCGTCCCATGGTGAAAACCGATGGATGTTGCAGAAGCAAGACCATATCGGGAATATTTCCCTCGGCTCTGACCTGGCACAATTTTTGTTGTAGCTTTAAGGCAAGCTCGTAAGGGACTACTCCCAGGTATTCGGCGATATATATTCTTTCGCCTGGCGGGCGTGTTTTCGTTATGGTGGCCACCGGGCTTTTTTTGCTCAAATCTTTATCTCCTTATCTCCCAGCGCAGGTCTGGTTTTCGGGCAGCGGTGGCTTCATCCAGTCGCCTGACCGGCGTATTGTGGGGGGCGGAGTGCAAAATCTCCGGATTTTCCTCCGCTTCCTTAGCGATTTTTCTCATCGCTGCAATGAAAGCATCCAGCGTCTCTTTGCTCTCCGTCTCAGTAGGTTCAATCATGAGCGCTTCCTCAACCACCAGGGGGAAATAGATGGTGGGAGGATGAAAACCGTAATCGAGCAAACGTTTGGCGATGTCTAACGTCGCCACCCCCTTGGTTTTCTGCCGTTTTCCAGAGAAGACCACCTCATGCAGGCAAGGACGGTCATAGGGCAGTTGATAATGCCCCTTTAGCTTCTCCTTGAGATAATTAGCGTTGATAACAGCATTTTGGCTGAAAGAAGTCAGCCAAAATGCTGTTATCAATGCTAATTATCTTAAGGAGAAGCTAAAGGGGCATTATCAACTGCCCTAT
>CAZUSN010000103.1:2134-3927 GCA_964623035.1 uncultured Dehalococcoidaceae bacterium
GCCAAAATTACCATAGGTGGCACCGAGACTGCCTATGGACTTTTCCGGCGTGATAAAAGCGTAACCATCGCCACTTTTAGCCACCAGAGGTGAAGGTAAAAATTCGGCTAAATTTGATTTGACACTCACCGGGCCTGACCCCGGCCCACCTCCTCCATGAGGGGTGCTGAAGGTCTTGTGGAGGTTCAACTGGACACAATCAAAGCCCAGGTCGCCAAATTTCACTTTGCCCAGCAGAGAGTTCAGGTTAGCGCCATCCCCAATGAGGAGACCGCCTCTTTCATGAACCAGCTGGCTGATTTCGATAATCTGGGGGTCGAACAGACCCAGGGTAGTGGGCATGGTTAAAGTCAAAGCAGCAACCTGCCTATTCATCATGGATTCCAGGCTCTTCAAATCCAGGTCGCCTCTGTTATTGGAGGGCACTGTGCTCACCTCAAAGCCGCACATTGCTGCTGTCGCTGGGTTGGTGCCGTGAGCTGAGTCTGGCACCAGTATCTTCCTCCGCCCCTTATCCCCACGGGCCTGATGGTAGGCTTTTACCATTAACAGGCTGGCAAATTCGCCCTGAGCCCCGGCCATGGGTGCCAGGCTGGTGGCGCGCATTCCCGTGACCTCGGCCAAATACTCTTGCAGCTCAAACATAAGCTGCAATGCGCCCGGCACTGAATCTACTGGCTGGTAGGGATGTATTGAAGCAAAGCCCGGGAGCCTGACGATATCCTCGTGCCATTTTGGGTTATATTTCATGGTGCAGCTACCTAAAGGATAAAACCCGGTGTCCACTCCATAATTGAGCTGGCTGAGATGGGTGAAATACCTTACTAGCTCGACCTCGCTGACCTCCGGCAACCCAAGCTCGGTGCGGAGCAACTCCTTGGGCGGCAACCGGCTCAGAGGTACATCTGGACTTGGCAGACGGCAGCCAATCTTGCCCGGTTGGCTGATGTCAGGCAGCAAATAATGATGACTCATGTCTCAAAATTCTCCCAGGACGGTCACTAGTCGGTCTATCTCCTGCTTGGTGTTCATCTCGGTAACGCAGAGTAACATACCATTATCTATCAACTGGCTTATGTCTAAGCCGCCGATTATCCCTTTTTTGAAAAGCGTTTGATTAATCTGGTGGGGTGGCAACGGGCAACGGATGACAAACTCTTTGAAGAAAGGCGGTGAGAAAGCAAGTGAATACCCTTTGAGCTTACTGATGGCACTGGCGGCATAGTGCGCCTTGTGGTAGCAGAGCTCAGCAACCTGGCGAAGCCCGTTCTTGCCCATAGCAGCAAGGTAAACGGCGGCGGCGAGAGCCACTAAAGCCTCATTGGTGCAGATATTGGAAGTAGCCCGTTCCCTTCTGATATGCTGCTCACGGGTGGTCATGGTGAGCACATATCCCGGTTGACCATCAACATCCATTGTCCTGCCGACAATCCGTCCCGGCATCTGGCGCAGGTATTCCTTGCGGCAGGTGAAGATGCCCAGCCCTGGACCCCCGAAATTCAGGGGGTTGCCCAACGCCTGTCCTTCGGCGACCGCGATATCAGCGCCATAGTCTCCCGGCGGCTTGAACATGCCGAGGGAAATCGGGTCAACGATGACGATGAGCAAGGCGCCAATGTCGTGGGCTTTCTGAGCATATTTGCCCAGGTCTTCAAAATAGCCAAAGAAATTGGGCTGTTGCGTGATGAGGCAGGCACAGTCTGAGGGCAAAGACTCGAAATCTGGCTTTATCTGTTCTCTGGGGATATTGCGACCACCGGCGTAAGTATCGATTACTTCCCGGTATCGAGGGT
>CAZUSN010000103.1:3937-5139 GCA_964623035.1 uncultured Dehalococcoidaceae bacterium
CAGGCCATCAGGGCAGCTTCGGCGGCCGCGGTGCTGCCATCATACATCCCAGCGTTGCTCACCTCCATCCCGGTGAGCTGGCAGACCAGCGACTGGTATTCATAGGTGGCTTGCAGTGTTCCCTGACTGGCTTCGGCTTGGTATGGAGTGTAAGCAGTGTAAAACTCGCTGCGACCGGTGATATGTCCCACCACGCTGGGAACAAAGTGTCGATAGTAGCCAGCCCCGAGGAAGCAAGCGTAATCATCCAGATTAGCGTTCCGCTTCGATAGCTGGTGAAGCTCCTCTTTCAGTTCCAGTTCCGAGAGTGGTGGTGGCAATGTGAATGGGACGTTGCGGAACTTAGCCGGCACATCCTGGAAAAGGTCATCGGCGGCGCTGACACCAATCTCTCGCAGCATGGCGCGGCGGTCATGGTCAGTGTTCGGCAAATAAGGTGATGGCATTGCTTTCAGTTGCCTCCCGCTTACCCTGAGCCTTTTTCCTTCAGGCCGGTGACAAATTTGTCATATTCATCACTGCTCATCAGGGCATCAAGTTCTGCCGGCTGGCTCAATTTCATTCTGACCAGCCAGCCAGCACCATACGGGTCTTCATTCACCAGCTTGGGCTCAGCAATGGCAGCTTGGTTGATTTCCAGCACCTGCCCGCTGGCTGGCGAGAAGAGGTCGGAAACCGCTTTTACCGCTTCTATCTCGCCCATCTTTTTGAATTGTGTCAACTGAGTGCCAGGAGCAGGCAAATCAAGAAAAACGATATCCCCCAGTTGTGATTGCGCATAATCGGTAATTCCTACTTTTCCTTTGTCCCCGGGCTCAGGACAAATCCATTCGTGTTCCTCTGTATATTTATACCCTTTTTGATTCATCATTGGTCTCCCGCCAAGATAGAATTTCCTACCATTTCCCCAAATAAAAAGGGGGGTAACCTATATTCCCATAGATTATCCCCCTGTCCTGCTACCTGAGAGATTACCTGTTATCTATTTACAGGCTGCCCCTTCGGTGACCTCACATCGAGGTCTCTCCAGAGGTTTCACTTATGGTAGTCCTTTTGCCTGAGAGTTTCAAAGCATGGAATCTATATTCTTTGCCTTTTTCCCCTTCGGCTCCCCTTGAGGGTCTCTCCTACCATGCGGGATGCAGAGTAGCATAACTTGCTCGGACTGTCAAGTCCCTGTGCTCGAGGTTATTTACTAACCC
>CAZUSN010000104.1:0-5076 GCA_964623035.1 uncultured Dehalococcoidaceae bacterium
CGGCGGACGAATAGCCGATATTGCTCACCGGAAGAGGGCTGTTACGGGTAACCGCCTGATTGGCCAGGCTGCGCGCCCAAACGGCATCTCGGGTAGCGGTGGATAGCTCAAAATGAGTGGGGAAGGGATGTTGAACTGCCCCACGCAGGATAAGCAAGTCCACCGGGTTGTAGGCAGCGGTGACTACCGCCGTGCCCGCCGGTCCCCCAGCAAAACCACCTAGGATAGTGCCATTCTCCGCAAAGATTAAGGTTCCTACCGCCAGTGAATAAGCTACTTTGTTCAGCGAATCAAAGTCAATCTTCATCTCATGGACAGTCCCCACCTCGATAACATCAATTCTTTGATTGCCGAACGGGTGAGCAGCAATATGTTCCTGAGATTTCACTGCCGTAGCAATCACGTTAACGATGGGCATCCCGGGGCGTCCGGCTCGACGTAGCGCCTCACGGGTCAGGATAATGCTCCGTATGGCGCCCTCCACCCCCAGAGGGCTACCCGCCATAATCTGCTGACCATCGACATTGGTTAAAGAAGGGGTCGTGATAGCATTCGAGAGAGGGTCTTCCGCATAGGACTTCACGAAATTGAGGAAAATCCATTCACTGGATATGGGACAACCACCTCCGCCTCCGGAACAGAAAGGTCTGGTCTCATCCTCCGGAAAACGTCTGGGAAATACCTTGGCATCTTTGCCCTCACCAAACACTCTGCCCCGCGGTCCCGCTTCCAGAGCCCCCTCTATCTCGTCTCTGGTAAATAGAATTCTTCTCTCAGTATCGAGACAATACACCCCCGTCTCACCGAGAAACTCTATCGCTGCCGCCCACACCCGGTCGGCAAGGTCATCATCTGCTGGAACCGGATTCTCTGGGTCATATTTGATGTCATACTTCTCAATCACCCTGCGCAAATTGGGCACAAAGATGCCAAGGTCAAAGTCACGCTCCGTACATATTGGCCCGGTAAAAGCCCTTTCCACAACCGAAGCAAAACTTATCATCGTTAGCTACCTCCCATTATAAGCAAATTATGAGCAAAATCAGTAAATATTCGCCCTGTTTTTGTCTGCCCATTTTATCAGGGCACTGGTGGACTGTCAATGTAGCACGGTCAGCTCTAGCAATGAAATGGACACTTGTCAACAATAATGACTTTATGGTCAAACTGAACCCTAGTATAACTTATATAATAGTTGAATTACTGCTTAATATAGTCCAAAACTATGCCAAAAGTACTTGACATTTTGCCTGACATGCTACATAATATAGACAAATTAACACGGCAGCAAACGTCACATCCTGTGCCGGGAATTTTATAGATGTGGTGGGCAGTTGGGAGTCAGGGGTAGGCTTAAATGGTCATCAGTGCCTACGGCTATGGTTACAGCACCGCTAACGTAATGTTAGCTACAAATCAAAGAGACTCCGCCCCCTACTCACTAACTACCCCCTCCCAACACCACCACCAGACTCCGTTTTTCAGGCTTTCTTCTTCATTTGTCTCAAAATAAGAGCCTCAAAATAAGCCTTCCCTTTTCAGGCTCAAGTATTTTTGCTCACCGACAATGATATGGTCAAGGACGTCTATACCCATAATCTCCCCGGCTTCAGCCAGCCTTTTGCTCAACTTTATGTCATCTTCCGAAGCTTCAGGGTCGCCAGAGGGATGATTATGGGCAAAAATCACCGCGGCTGCACTAGCCGATACCGCCTCTTTAAATACCTCCCTGGGATGAACAATGCTGCTATCTAAACTGCCGATGGAGATTTCGGCTATTCGGATGAGCTGGTTTCTGGTATTGAGCAACAATGCCAGAAAATGCTCCTTCTTTTTACCCTTGAGCTGGCGGCGAACCAGGCCAGCCACATCTTCCGGGGTTTTAATTGGTCGTTTATCGTTACTTTCGGAATAACCCTCCAATCGATTGGCTAACTCGAAAGCTGCCTTTATCTGAGATGCTTTGGCGATACCAATCCCCCTCACCTGAGCTAGCTCCTCCACCGAGGCGCCGGCAATCCCTTTGAGGCTGCCAAACCGGCTCAACAGTCGCTGGGCAGTCACCATCACCGACTCCCCGGCGATGCCCCGCCCCAAGATGAGCGCCAGAATCTCCTGTGCCGAGAGAGCTTCCGCCCCAAATTTTTGCAGCCTTTCCCTGGGCCTCTCTGAAGTCGGCAAATCGTGAATGGTGAAAGACTTCTTCGCCTTCCTCGCCTCCATTACTGCCTCCTTGAACCACTTCAGTATTTAGAGGGATAACTGCGCCACAGACTATTTAAGCCGTCCATATCGAAGCCGTAAACCTTGAGCAAGGCTTGGTCATAGCCACTGCCCTGTCGGAAGGTATTGAGGAGCTCAAGCATCTTGCTCTGTCCATAATTGCCGAGCAGAAGTTTGACGATACTGTAACTCTGGGCATAGGCAAGTGCTGATTCTTCAGCATAGGCAGAAAAGGGGCTGGACAGACTGCGCACTGAGATAAGTTTATCTTCAGCCGTTGCCCTATCAAGCAAATCAGCCAGTACCGGCTCAAGTTCCCCTTCAGCATACATGGCGATGCCTTCATCAAGCCAGGTAGGCAGGTCATTATAGGGATTGAAGACCATCTGATGGATGACTAAATGGGTTAACTCGTGAGCCATTGCCCCCTTCCCCCAGTCAAGGCTGTCGGTGGGTATGCCGATGGCAATGGTGCCGAATCTGGTATGGGCTACCCCTCCCGTCCACTCCTGAGGGAAAATCATCGCCCCCAGCAGGTCCTGAGAACTGGCGTAGATATAGATATTGACCGGCTTCTCCGGGGCAGCACCGGTATCCTCCGCCAACCGAACCAACACCTGCTGTCCCGCAGCCATCAGCTCCCGGACAAAGGACTCATCTCCTTCATACCAAAATAAGGTTACCTTGCCTTCAGTTAAGCTCTGCCAGGGATAACGAGCATCATCTACCTTGACTTTGGTCAGCTCAGTCTTAATTCTATCATCTTTGGCATCTTCAACCGTCCACCAGTATCCCACCGTACTACCAGGAGGTAATCCTCCCGTTTTCCTCATGTCCCAGCTCCATTCCGCTTCAACTCTAGTTGCCGGCGCAAACTCAAGGTAAACCTCGCTGGTTACCTGAGCATAGCTCATTCGCTCCACAGTATAGTGAAGGCGAATTTCGGTGATATTAACGTCGCTCTCCGCCGATAAGCTGAAGTTAAGCTTCAGCGGAAAATCCACCTCGACAGAGCTATCCAGTATGGCTAACCGGTCACCGGCTTGCACCGAGACGGGACTGAGCAAGAAAAGAAATAAACAGAGAATTAAGGCTAATAAACTGGCTCTTTTCACCATTCTTCCCTCCCTAAGCCAGAGCGGAGATAGGCATTTATAAAACCATCCAGTTCTCCATCCAAGACGGCATCAGTATCGCTGGTCTGATAATCGGTTCGGTGGTCCTTTACCATTTTATACGGATGCAGAACATAACTTCTAATCTGATTGCCCCATCCGGCGGTGATGCGCTTGCCTTTAAGTCTGGCTCTTTCCTCAGCTTTCTTCTCCAACTCCAGCTCCAATAAGCGAGATTGCAGTATCCTCAAGGCAATTTCCTTATTCCGATACTGAGAGCGCTCACTCTGGCAGCTAGCTGCCAGCCCTGTCGGCAGGTGAGTGAGCCTAACAGCGCTGCTTGTTTTCTGCATATGCTGACCCCCTGGTCCGCTGGAACGGAATGTTTCTACCTTCAAATCATCCGGGTCTATCTTGACATCAACATCAGCTTTGGCTTCAGGCATGACCTCCACCAAAGCGAAGGAGGTGTGCCGGGCATGGTCAGCATCAAAAGGAGAAAGACGAACCAGTCGGTGGACACCATGTTCGGCTTTTAAATAGCCGCTGGCATAATCACCGCTGATTGCCATGACCACGCTCTTCACTCCAGCTTCTTCACCGGGGGAGACGTCCAGCACTTCCACCTTATAGCCGCAGCGCTCTGCCCACCGCAGGTACATCCTCATTAAAATCTCCGCCCAGTCCTGAGATTCCGTACCTCCAGCGCCAGCATGAATCGCCAGAATGGCGTTTCGATTATCATACTCACTGCCAAAAGCCCTCTGTAATTCCAGCTCATCAAGATGGGAGGCTAACTTCTCTATCTCAGACTGGATTTCAGCTTGAAGTTGGGCATCTCCCTCTGATAAGGGGATTAATTCGGCAATATCAGCCACTCTTTTCTCCAATCCTCGCCAGGTTTGTACTGCTTTCTTCCGCTCAGCTAACTGGCGCATGGTGCTCTGTGCCCTGACCGGCTCCGACCAAAAGTCAGGCTGGGCTGACTCTTTTTCTAATCGGCCGATTTCTGTTTCCTTGCCAGCAATGTCAAAGATGCACCAGCATCATGGAAACTCTAGCTCGCAAATCCTCTATTTTGTCTTTTAACTCCTGCATCCCTCTTCACTCCACTACGCAAAAAGTTTTCCCTGATAGCCTGTTTCGGAAGTCAATGTATCCCATTCTACCTTAAGATTGCCACTGGCGGCTAGGTGTGCCAGCCGGAGCGGCTCTGGAATACGGTAACCCCGGCAACAGGCTAGCACCCAGCGAATCGCTGCTGTCAGGTCAACTTTATGACCTATGGAAACGTAAACCGGATTCATGCCAAGCTTGGTGCGCAGGGCAACCCCGATAACCTCATCCTTATCGACTAATTCAGCATAGCTACCCGGCTCAGCGCTGGGCATTTTGTGGCTACCGCACAGTCGGGATTTGGCACAGCCGATGGTTGGTGTGTCCAGAAAGAGCCCCAGGTGTGAGGCAATACCCATACGTCGGGGATGGGCAACTCCCTGACCATCAACCAGGATAAGGTCGGGGGTAATACTGAGCTTTTCGCAGGCTGCCAAGACCAATGGTGATTCTCTGAAAGACAATAGCCCTGGAATATAAGGAAAGCCAACTTTTTCGTTGACGACCTGCATTTCCACCAGCTTGAGCTCAGGATAACTTAAAACAACCACAGCGCCGTTAGCCTCACCCTGTGCTTTAGGTGCTGAGATATCCACCCCAGCGATAAAACGGGGGCTGATGA
>CAZUSN010000105.1:0-5025 GCA_964623035.1 uncultured Dehalococcoidaceae bacterium
GGAGAGTCGAACTCCCCGTCCAAAAGAGGCTACCCAGAATATACTACAAGCTTAGTCAGCTCTTTTATCTCGCCTAGCTAGCCTCTGCTGACCGAGTTTAGCCAGGCCAGTCGATATTTCTTTCACCGCCCTTATCGACGTCCCGGCGATGGCACCTCAATTTTGCGGCACCCAATCCCGACCCATTGAGGACAGGTCAGGTTGGATGTGCAACCTGTTTATTTAGGCTGCAAGAACTAATTCAGGTTCGCCGTTTATTTTTTGCCACTTGTTTTATGAGGGCAGTGGCACCTCAACCCGCAACTCTGTAGACTACCTCCCCTGTCGAAACCACGCGTCCCCAATTATTATTTTAACTTAATCTTCCTCCTGGTTAAAGTTTGTGCTTTTTGGTAACTCGTCCTAGCTCCCTTTCTACCTCACGTCTGGCTATGGACTCTCGCTTATCGTAAAGCTTTTTGCCTTTAGCCAGAGCAACAGCAACTTTAGCCAGGCTATCTTTGAGATATAGCTTAACCGGTACCAAGGTGAGCCCTTTCTCGGCTATCTGGCTGGTGAGGCTGTCTATCTGTTTGTGGTGCAGCAACAGCTTTCTCGGTCTCGTTGGCTGATGACCGAAATAACCTCCTGACTGATAGCGGGCAATATGGGCATTTACCAGCCATAATTCACCAGCCTCAGGTCTGACATAAGCATCACCCAGACTTACCCTTCCCTCCCGGACTGATTTTATCTCCGTACCGGTAAGGGCAATGCCGGCTTCGATGCTATCCCCAATATGATAATTATGGTACGCTTTTCGATTGGTAGCTATAGTTTTAATTGTCATCGTCCTGATTAAATTATACCATATTCAAAATCAGTATCTTTATTTTTTCTTGGGTCTGGTAAATACCTCATAAGGCCAGGCGGCTAGGCTGCCGTCCATGAAGGTGACGTTTTTGAAGCCGGCGCCATCAAGTATCCGTTGTGCCTGATAGGCACGCACGCTGGACCGGCAGAGAGCGACTATCTCAGCGTCTCTGGGAAGTTCATCGAGCTTTGCCCGCAGTTCTCTTAAAGGCAGCAGCTTGGCTTGAGGCACATCTAAGCGATTTGTTTCCCATTCGGCTGGAGAGCGCACGTCAAGCAAAATAAAGTCATCTCCGTTATCAAGCTTATTTTTGACCTCCAGGGGAGTTATAGCTCGGGCAAGCCCTGATTGCTTATTGCGGATGACGTTAGCGGCATTATGCAACGGGTCAAGGGCGCTATTATAGGGCGGCGCGTAGGCGAGGTCGAGATTAGCCAGGTCATCAACAGTAGCCCTGAAAGATAACGCTGTGGCTAAGACATCGATTCGTTTTGCTGCCTCCCCTGGACCGGCTACCTGCCCACCCAAGAGCTTGTTGTTAGTTTTATCGGCAATGAGCTTGACCAGAATCTCTTTACCTTTTGGATAATATGTGACATGTTCATAGCTTGGAACAAGGGCAGTTACCACGTCGTAGCCGGCTTTTTGCGCTTGTAGCTGGCTGAGCCCGACCCGCCCCACATTATAATCGAAAACCTTGGCGATAGCGGTGCCCAGCACACCGGGAAAAGTTTCCTGTCCGCCGGTGACGTTGCTGCCGATGACCCGACCGTGCTTGTTGGCGGTAGACCCGAGGGGTGCCAGCACCTTCTCGTGGGTAATCAGATTAACGTTTTCCACGCAGTCCCCACCGGCATAGATGTCCGGGTCACCGGTCTGGAGGTACTGGTTTACGGAAATGCCTCCCGTTGCCCCGATGGTCAACCCTGCCTCTTGAGCCAGTCTGATATTTGGCTTAGCCCCAATCGCCAGCAGCACCAGTCCGACTTCAAGCTGGCTATCTTGGGTGATAACCCGGCGCACCCAACCCCTCTCATCGCCTTCAAACCCCAGGACACGCTGTCCGAAGAGCAAATTTACGCCTTTAGCCAGCAGATGCTTTGCCAGATAAGCAGCTACCTCGAAGTCGAGGAGGGTGGGCAGCACCCAATCCAGAGCTTCCACCATGGTAACCTTTAATCTGCGGGAAACCAG
Source organism: uncultured Dehalococcoidaceae bacterium (assembly GCA_964623035.1). Classification (GTDB taxonomy): domain Bacteria; phylum Chloroflexota; class Dehalococcoidia; order Dehalococcoidales; family RBG-16-60-22; genus CAZUSN01. Next base: position 2,048 of record CAZUSN010000105.1, read on the forward strand.
TGCCTCGGCCATTTCCAGACCAATGAGACCGGCGCCAATAATGACCGCCTTCTCGATTTCATGCGATGAGACTGATTTCCTGATAGCACTGGCATCCTCAATTTTGGTTAAGGTGAAGATACCGCCGAGGTCTTTTCCCGCTAAATCGGGCACAGCAGGTATGCTGCCAGTGGCGATGACCAGCTTATCGTAGTTGATGGCGGAAGTATGGTTCGTCTCCAGGTTAAGCAGTTCCACCTTATGGGCTTTACGGTCGATGGCAGTGGCTCGGGTGCTGATGAGCACTTCCAGATTCATTACCTCCCGAAAGTACTCAGGGGTGCGCCCCAATAAATCACTCTGCTTGTCAATTACTCCTGAGACATAATACGGTAGTCCACAGGTGGCTGTTGATAAATTTTTACCCTGCTCGATTAAGGTTATTCTGGCTTGCGGGTCACAGCGGCGTGCCCGGGCGGCAGCCTTTGGTCCACAGGCAGTCCCACCGATGATGACGATATTATTTTGCTTCTTCATGCCATACCTCCGTATGTCTTGGAAAGCTGAATCCGGGTTGGTCAGGATAGCTTTCTTACTTCTCAAGTGAAGAACGGAACAAGACCTTCAGATTTTAACCATGGCGCTTGCAGTTTGTCCAGTTTGGCTGGACGCCCGGTGCCGGCTTACGTAGAGTTTACGGAACCAACTTGTATATTTTCCAATTCTTGTTATAATAGGTCATTGAGAAAAGTAATGGCATGGTTCATGCGTTTGGCTTGTGAGTGTAGCAGGCTAGATAATGAAGATGCCGAGGATACCTCTCTAACGGCTTATTTAAAAAGCAACACGCTGACCATAGCCTAGGTATTCTTGTTGAATTAGTTTTGAAGAGGAGAAGATGTCCGTATGACAGAGGCAATGTGGCATTCGATGGAGGCACCCCAGGTCTTAACGGAACTGAAAACTGATTTCCATCGTGGTTTGACTCAGGACGAGGTCAAAAATCGCCTTGAAAAATATGGTTATAATGAACTCAAGAAGGAAGAGAGAGTTTCACCCTTCATCTTATTCATAAATCAGTTCAAAAACATCCTCATACTTATCCTTCTTGTCGCTATAGTACTTTCCGCCCTTGTGGGGGAATTGATAGACGCTGGTATTATCAGCGTGATAGTCATCTTCTGTGCGGTTCTGGGATTTGTTCAAGAGTATCGTGCCGAGCGGGCGCTGGAAGCTTTAAAGAAAATGCTTTCCCCTACCGTAACCGTCTTGAGAGGGGGGAAAGAAGAGGAAATTCCCTCAAAGGAACTTGTTCCCGGGGATATAGTGCTTCTGGAGGCGGGAGATAAAATCGCGGCTGATGCTCGATTGGTTGAAATCCACTCTTTAAGGTGCGATGAGGCACCTCTTACCGGGGAATCCGTTCCTGTTGGCAAAGATATAAAGCTGTTAGCCGAAGATGTTCCAGTGAGTGAGAGAAAGAATATGGTCTTTACCGGCACTACCATTACTTACGGCAGGGGTAAAGCTGTGGTTGTACTCACCGGTATGAATACAGAGTTCGGTAAGATCGCTGAACAGGTGGCCACCGTCGAGACAGAAGAAACACCTTTAGAGAAAAGGACAGCAGAGATAGGTAAATGGCTTGGTATTATCGCCCTGTCAGTCTGTTTTGTTATTGTCTTAGTAAGTTCCGTAAGGGAGGCTTTCTGGGGCACCGGGATTAATATGAAGTTCATAGTATCAGTGGTCATGTTTGCCATAGCTCTCGCCGTAGCCGCAGTCCCCGAGGCACTAGCTGCCATTGTCACTGGTGCCCTAGCCATAGGAATGCATCAAATGGCCAAGAGAAATGCCCTGATAAGAAAGATGCCTGCGGTTGAGACTCTGGGATGCACTACGGTGATATGCTCAGATAAGACAGGCACGCTTACCAGAGGTGAGATGACGGTTAGGAAGATATTAACTGGCGGCAGGCTGATAGAAGTCACCGGGGCAGGCTACACACCGCAAGGTGAATTTAGAGGCTCTGATATAATCAATGTGTCTGATAACCAGTCCCTTCAATTACTTCTTCAAGGAGGACTCCTATGTAACGATGCCCTTTTGCAGGAAAAAGACGGTAAATGGTCTATTAAGGGTGACCCTACAGAGGGTGCTCTGGTGGTGGCAGCGGCGAAGGCAGGCTTACATCAGATAGAGACGAGACTGGAAAAACCCAGGATAGAGGAAATACCCTTTAGCTCTGACAGAAAACGGATGACCACTATCCATAATACCGAAGATGGTAAAAGGGTTGCTTTTATGAAGGGGGCACCAGAGGTGGTCTTGGAAAGATGTTCCTTCATCTTAGAGGCAGACGAAACAAAAGCCCTGACCGAGGAAAAAAGGGCTAGGGTGTTAAAAGCAAATGAGGAAATGGCTCAGGACGCCTTAAGGGTTCTCGGAGTAGCTTACCGGGAGCTTCCGAAAGATTTTGCCTATATTGAGGAAACTATTGAAAGCAATCTGGTCTTCCTTGGCCTTGCTGGAATGATGGACCCTCCGCGGGAAGAGGCTATAGAAGCTACGAAAATGTGTAAAGAGGTGGGCATCAAACCAATAATGATTACCGGCGACCATAAACTTACTGCTGTAGCCATAGCCAAGGAGATAGGTATTTACCAAAACGGCGATATAGTGCTCACCGGCGCCGAGTTGGAAAAGATGACCGATGAGGAATTCGAGAAGATTGTAGATAAAGTGACCGTCTATGCCCGGGTATCACCCTTGGACAAGCTGAAGATAGTTAGGGCTTGGAAGACCAAGGGGGAGGTGGTGGCTATGACCGGCGATGGAGTGAATGATGCTCCAGCCCTTAAACACGCTGATATCGGTGTAGCCATGGGCATAACTGGTACCGATGTGACCAAAGAGGCATCCGATATGGTCCTGAATGATGACAATTTTGCCACCATCGTGAAGGCTATTGAGCGGGGAAGATGGATTTATGACAATAT
>CAZUSN010000106.1:0-5007 GCA_964623035.1 uncultured Dehalococcoidaceae bacterium
AAATGAAACTGGCATGGTTGCCGCGGCTATTTACGATATTGCTATCTCAGCCGCCAGCAACGGAGTTCGCTATCTTGCCGTTGCTGGCGAAGACACGGGTGGGGCAGCTAATGTGTGGTATTGCCAAGTCGGCTCAAGTGCTCCGGTCTGGAAGGGAACAAATAATCTGCCCGGATTTGGCAGCGCTGACGTAATGAAGGCGGTGGCATTTTCACCCAGTTTCCCCTCAGACAAAATTATGGTGGCTACTGGTGAAAGCGACCATGTTTCCATTAACTTCGAGATTTTCAGTCTTTCTGCGGAAAAGTGGAACACTGACGCTGGCTTTGGTGGTTATCCGGTAGCCATGGTCAGTAACGAAGGGATTGTTGACCTTGTTTCGGCTTCCATATCCCTGGCTCCGGACTATTTAGGCAGCGATATTGCCAAGCGTGTCGCCTTTGTTGGCTTGACCGTTGATGGTGATAAAGCAGCCAAAGCCACCAGTGGTATTTATCGTCTGGAAAATACCGCTAAGAAAGAGTTGAAGACGAGAACCAACATTCACAGTGTGGCTTTTGATGGCACCAATCTTGTGGCTGGTGCCTATGATAGCGATTCTGTCTACTGGAGCAGTGACCCTCGGCACGCCTTACCAGATGTTAGCGTGGTCTCTTCTCTAAAAAGCCCCGGTGGTGAAAGCAAAGTCGTGGTTGGCTGGGCTGATGAGAAAGCGATGGCGGGGACTTCGGGTGATGAGAGTGCCTTTGCCATCTCCAACGATAAAGGCAGAAACTTTAATGATATTAGCCTCATTGATACCACGCTCTCCAGGCTCAGGGATGTTGCCGTTTCGGCTGATGGCAGCAAGGTCTATCTGGTAACCGATGATGGCACTGACCTCAGCCTGTGGCGCAGGAATTCATCCTGGGTGAGAATACTCAGCAGGCATGATACTGCCGATTATATTGTTCGCCTTGCTCCTGAAGATGAAGAGGTCGTCTATGTAGTGGAGAAGGGCGCCAGAACCATCTACCTGAGCCGGGATGGCGGAGAGACGGAATGGTCAGTTCACACCTGCAATATTGACATTCAAGACCTGGCTATAGAAAGTGCTGACATTATCTATGCTTTGAACCGAGAAGGGGAGGTAGCCAAGTCAACCAGCGCTGGCCTTATCTGGGAAGAAGAGAAGTCAACCAAGCTTGAAGAGGATACCGGGCATATGCTCATCAGTGTCAGTGTGGATAACCTGCTGGTGGGCAGTACCGATGGCTATGTGGCTTACTCCACTGATGGCAACTCATCTTGGAAGAAGATTCCCAAGGTGCTGCAAGTAGAGGCGGGCAATATCCAGGTGACCGCCGGTAAAAACTTTGCCACCAATAAAACTATCTATGCCGCCAGTGATAAACCAAAGCAGAACATTAAAAGATGGAAAATTGGCACCAGTAGCGATTGGGTGGATATCTTTAAGGACACTGTGGCCGGTGGTATTTATGGTCTGGTCGTGGATGATAGTGCCCTTTATGCCCTGGAATTCAATCCCGTTAGCCAGCAAAGTAAGCTGTGGCAGTGTCTGTTGCCGACCAGGGCAACTGACGTGTCGTCAGACTGGGAGTCAAGAGCTACCACGACCAGCACTGACGCCGCTGACCGAGGGGTTTTTCTTAATGCCTCACCGCAAGCGCTAAAGGTAAGCTCAGGCGGCAAGCTGTGGGCAATCAAGACCAACGGCATCAACAGGCTTTATAGCCTTACTGATATCATGACGAGGCTGAAATTGAAGACACCGGAGCCAGGATTCGCCAATCCAGTAAACCAGGTAACCGGCATCGCCAATGAAGTGACTTTCAGTTGGGAACGTCTGCCCGGAGCCACTGGGTATGAGCTGTATATTGCCTTTGATGAGGGCTTCACCCAGCTTATTAGCAAGATAACTATAGAGAGCGACTCTTCCACAGTTATGGTGACGGTTGGTCCGAATAGAGAGGGTAACGCCAGAGTCAATTTTTCTCCCGGGACCTCTTACTACTGGAGGGTGCGGGTAACCAAACCTCTCTATAACCTTTATTCTGAGATGCGGAGTTTTACCAGTGAGCCTCTGAAAGTGACACCACCGGTAGTGATTGAACGACCTCCACCTCCGGTAATTACCATACCGCCACCACCAGAGGTGAAGGTTCCATTTCCGGAGATAACTCTTCCACCACCCCCACCACCTGCGCCTGAAATAGTAATTCCGTCAACACCGACTCCACCAACTCCAGCCATTCCTGCTTATATCTGGGCAATAATCATCATCGGTGCTGTTTTAATGTCGGTGGTCATTGTCCTGATACTGATGACCTTTGTCAATCGCTTTCTCATCTGGTGGCTGCAAAAGGCTAGATACCGATGGTCTCACTTACGGCGTAAATGGTGTGAAGCCAGGTATTTGAGCCGCGGCTTGCCTGCGGTTGATTCTTTGGCGGATATTGAAGCTTGCTTGGCAAAGGTGGTCTGGACCATGGATGGACCTTTCCACCTTTTTGATGCTATCAGCTATCCCCAAGTCGTTTGGGCTAAGAAAAAAGATGACTGTGATGGGTTTGCTATACTCGCGGCGGCGTTGCTAAAACAATGGGAGCCAAATTCTAAGCCGGTGTTGATTACGGCAATGCTTCGTCCGATGCGCCGTAGCCATACCGTCTGCGGGTTCAACGTGCCCGGTGCGGGGCTATGGTTCTTTGATAATGCCACCCTGCACCGCGGTCATTTCCGAACCTATGCTGATATTGTGGCTGAGTTTAAAGGCGATGCAAGATTGGTCTGCTGGGACGTGGCGGACCCTGATACCCTCCAAACCGTTGAATTTCACATCGCCTGAGGCAAGCCTAATCAACCTCTTTTAAGCTTTCTTTTCTGACTTATAGCCTTTTGTGCTGCCTTAATGATATCGGCTACGGACATGCCATAATGGTCAAGGAGCGCATCAAAATCTCGGGATGTCTCCGCAAACCTGTCGGCAATGCCAATCATCTCCACCGGCACGGGGGTTTCTCTGACCAATGCCTCAGCTACGGCGCTACCTAAGCCACCGATGATAGAATGTTCCTCTGCCGTCACCATAGCGCCGGTTTCTCCGGCGCATTTCTTTAGCAGAGGAACATCCAATGGCTTTACGGTATGAATATTGACTACCCTGGCATCTATTCCCCGGGTTTTCAGGCTCTCGGCTGCTTCGAGGGAGCGACTCAACATGTGACCGTTGGCAATTATGGTGACATCCTTGCCCTCGCGCACCACCACTCCTTTGCCAATTTCAACCCTGTGGCTATCATCAAAGATTATGGGCATCTCAGCCCGGCTGATTCTCACATATACCGGTCCCTGGTGCTCTGCCACCAGGGGGAGCATTTTCTTGGCTTCAATGCTATCCCCAGGAACCAGGACAACCATATTGGGCATCGCCCGCATGATGGCAACATCCATTATGGAGTGATGGGTAGGACCGTCCTTGAAATTGGAAAGTCCGGCAAATGCCCCAATCAGTTTTACATTGGTATTGGCATAAGCCACACAGGTTCTGATTTGTTCCGTGGCTCTTATAAGAAGCCCGGCGAAAGTGCTGGCAAAGGGGATGAGCCCTCCCAGGGCAAAGCCAACCGCCGTATCTACCATTCCGGCTTCGGCAATCCCGACATTAAAAAATCTTTCCGGCACCTTTTGCTCAAAAGCGGTGGTCATTACTGAGGAAGAGACATCAGCCACCAGAACCACTATTTTGGGATTAGCGACACCATATTCTGCCAGTGCTTCTCCAAATACTCTCCGAGTTAAGTCTTTCTTATCCATTTCCGCTTAACTCCTTTATTGCTTGCTTGTATTCTTCATCATTTGGGGCTCTGCCATGCCAGGCTGCTTTTCCCTCCATAAAGGAGACCCCCTTGCCCTTTATGGTATTGGCGATAATAACCGTTGGCTTGTCCTTGATTTCACAGGCTTTATCCAGGGCATCCAATACCTCTGCCATATTGTGCCCATTGATTTCAAGAACCGCCCAATTAAACGCTTCCCATTTCTTCTTTATTGGTTCCAGCGGCATAATATCTTCCACTCTGCCGTCCAGTTGTACTCCATTATTGTCCAAAATAGCGGTCAAATTTGATAGCTTATACTTTGCGGCGAGCATTGCCCCTTCCCAGAGAATGCCAGCCTGACACTCTCCGTCTCCGATGAGAACATAGGTGTGATAGTCAAGCCCCCTGATTCGGGCTGCCAGACATAGACCGGCACTGATGTTTATGCCATGTCCCAGGCAGCCGGTGGTCATTTCTACTCCCGGAGTTTTTAAGCGGTCAGGATGTCCCTGCAGACAGCTACCGATGCATCCCCAGGTTTTAAATTCGTCAACCGGGAAAAATCCTCGCCTAGCCAGTGCGGCATAAAGAATGGAACAGGCATGACCCTTGCTCAGGATAAAACGGTCTCTGTTTTCCCAATCGGGTCTATTGGGGTCAATACGGAGCTGGTGGAAAAACAGGGCTGACATAATCTCAGCAGGGGAGAGGGAGCCACCGGGATGCCCTTGCCCTCGACAGTGAATCAGCTCAATGACATCAATCCGGAGCTGCTTTGCCATTCGCTCCAGTTCCTTGATTAACTCGGGCGGATGAATTGCTTTGACAACCATGGTGAAGTTCTTACCTCCTTACGGACTCAGGAGATACCTCTACTAGGTAAAGCAAAATCATCGTATATTATTGCGAATTTTCTTGTCAAGTTATATTAAGCGCAAATGAAGCCATTTATTAGCCGGTGAGGTATTTCCTGGGGAACTTGGCGACCACGGTGTAGTTTGGGTCAACGACATTTCCAATGCGCATGGTTGATGCCTGCGAGATGACCTGAAAAGCCTCCCATTTTTCAAATCCATAGTCATTTATTAACCATTTGACCAGTTCCACCTGGGCAATACGGACACACTCCATCAGCGGGCGCCCGCTGCCTGTAGTCATGATGTGTGTCTCATCTTCCAGTCGGGGC
>CAZUSN010000107.1:0-4992 GCA_964623035.1 uncultured Dehalococcoidaceae bacterium
GAGAGGGGACTCGCCCCTCTCCAAAACCTCTTCCCTCTCCCCTTGGCAAGGGGAGGGGGATAAAGGGTGAGGGGGGTTAGAAAACAACCTGATATATAAAGTTTGCGCTGATGTCCTCCAAAATATTAAGATTAACTCCAGCAAACAAAACTCTGAGATAGTGGTTTACCTAAGATAGAGAGCGCAACCTATTGGATAGAGCTGGCAACCTGAAAAAGGTTCTTCATCAGTGGGGAGGAGGTACAGCTACCTTCTTTACTTACACCCATGCCGGTCATGACCTGTGCACCGGTCTGCTGGCCGCCTTACTGCCGTTTGTTAAAGAAGGGCTGGGACTAAATTATTTACAATCAGGGCTGCTCCTTTCGGCTTATACCATTACTTCCGGTATATCCCAGTTTCTTGGAGGATGGATTGGCGACCGGTTCCGGCGACACGTAATTATTGCGGTGGGTCTGGGAGGCGTCGGTCTCACTACTCTAGCAGTCGGTTTGAGTCCTGCCTATTATCCCATGTTAGCAATTCTGGTGATTATGGGAATTTTTGCCGGTGCCTACCATCCCTCAGCACTAGCCACACTCTCTGGCTCTTTTGAGGCGACGAGGCGAGGCAAGGCAATCGCGCTTCATGTGGTCGGGGGTAGCATCGGATTTACGGTCGGACCGATTCTAGGAGGGCTTATTGCTGAGCTGCTAGGGTGGCGCTTTGCTTTCATTATCTTGAGTCTCCCGGCTCTGGCAGCAGTACCCCTGATATTAAAGAAGTTCCGACAACCGGAACTGAGAAACAGCATTAAATCTCATCAACAACCATCTCAACTGGCAACTCGTGGCACCAGCATCTGGCAGGCACTACGAGCTATCAGTATTATTTTTGGGCTGGCTGTCCTCATCCATCTAATCGCCGGCTCAGCCATGGCATTTATTCCGGTATTTCTGGTGGACAAGCACCATGTTGCTCCAGCCTATGCTGCCATGATGATGGGCGTCCTCAGAGGGGGAGGCATTGCTGGCAGTCTATTTGGCGGCTGGCTATCTGATAGATGGGGCAGAAAGAAAGCTATCTTCCTGTCACTGATAGTGGTGGGACCAGTTCTGTATTTATTCACCCAGCTCCCCTTCAATGCCGGACTAATCGTAGCTCTCTTAACCTTTGGCATATTAAGATATATGACACAGTCAACGATTCAACCATTTCTGATGGATAATGTCCCGCCCCAGCTCAGGGCAACGATGTTTGGTATTTATTTTGGTTTAAGCATGGAGGGGATGAGTCTGGCACAGCCGGTTGCCGGCCATTTTATGGATATTTTCGGCATTGCTGAAGTATTTACTGTTATCGCCTTAATCAGCGTGGGATTATCTTTAGCATCATTGCTTTTAGCCCGAAAGGCTTAAGTATAACTGCTACCACCTTAACCATGCGCTTTCTTCACATAGACCCTGATTTCTCTGCCTTTCTCCTCAATCCCCAAAAACTCATGGCCGGTGGTCTGACACCACGCCGGCATATCCTGCTTGATTCCCTTATCATCAGCCACTACTTCCAGGACTTCTCCGGGCTTCAGCTCCTTGAATTTTTGTGCGGTCTTGACAATGGGCATCGGGCAGTAAAGTCCCACGCAATCCAGGGTCTGGTCTGCCTTCATCTCTTTTCTCCTTGATTCCTAAAATATTAAATAAAGAGGGCTACCTTTGACTCGCGCGCCTCATTCAAAAAATAGGCTGCGCCCGCCAGACTACCCGCCTCACTGCGGAAAGCACCCTCGTCAGGCAGTCCCATCACGCCACACGTCGTGCTGCAGGGTATCATTTTTACTCCCATATCCTTGGCCATGGTGATAAATTCATCTATAGACGGATAATTCATCTCCCTCATTAACTTTTTCATCATCCAAGTTCCCAAGCCAAGCATATTGAACCGGGAAAGCTTCAATCTCTTCGAACCGCCCCGATTGATGAAGTTCAGCATCTTCCTCATCAGCCCTTTACTTGGAATGCTGCCTTCGTTTTTCTTGATGATATTCAACCCCCAGAAGGTGAAGAACATGCTGACCTCCATGCCCATACTGGCAGCCGTCGTCGCCAAGATAAACCCGGCTAAAGCCTTATCCAGGTCACCGCTGAACATGACTATGGTTAATTTCTCTTTCTTCTCCTCCGCCATTTTCCCCACTCCTAGGTTTCCTCACCCTTAATCTCGGCACCGCAGTAAGGACATATCCTTTTTTCACGGGGTACCGGGTTTCGGCACTTGGGGCAATAGAACACGGTTATGCCACAAGTCTGACAATAAGCCCCGTCCGGCGCCATCATCTCTGAATCACAATAGGGACAGAAAAGGCGTTTCTTCTTTTCCTCTTTCTTTGACATCACTTATTCCCCCCTTTTTGCCTTTTTACCCAGGTAATCCTCAATGGCTTTATTCAGCGCCTGAGCACCCAGATTCGAGCAATGAAACTTATTCTTGGGTAATCCCTCCAGTTCATCAGCCACCAACTGAGGGGTGATTTTCTTCGCTTCCTCCAGCGTTTTGCCTATTGCCATTTCACTGACCATGCTGGAAACGGCAATAGCTGCCCCACAGCCAAAGGTCTTGAACTTAACATCCTCCAGACGGTTGTCTTTGACCTTAATGTAAAAGGTCATCATATCACCGCATACCGGATTGCCCACCTCACCAATGCCATCAGGATTTTCAATCTCTCCCACATTACGGGGATTCATAAAGTGTTCCATAACCTTTTCGCTATAAATCGGCATATTACTTGCCTCCTTTGCCCGCTTTGGTAAATTTAGCGTAAAGCGGTGACATCTGCCGTAGCTTTTCCACAATAGGCGGCATCGCCTCTAAAACATAGCCCACATCCTCATTGGTATTATCAATACCAAGAGTGAAGAGGATAGAGCCCTGAGCTATTTCATGAGAAAGCCCCATAGCAATGAGCACATGGGAGGCTTTAAGCGCCCTCGAGGTACAGGCAGAACCGCTTGAGACGGCAATTCCCTGACTATTGAGCAACATCAGCATAGATTCACCTTCAATAAATTCCACACAGAAGCTGGCATTCCCGGGAAGGCGATGCTGGGGATGTCCGGTAACTACAACCCGTTCTACCTTTTTGGGCAACTCACTTAACAGGCGGTTGCGAAGTGGGATAAGACGCTCCATTCGAGCTGCCATATTGATTCTGGCTAATTCTGCCGCTTTGCCCAGACCGACAATGGCAGGAATATTCTCCGTGCCGGCACGTTGCCCCCCTTCCTGCACACCTCCATCAAGAAGAGGCATAATCCGCACTCCTTTGCGTACCCAGAGGGCACCAACCCCTTTAGGACCATAGAACTGGTTTCCCGCCAGGCTTAAAGTGTCCACTCCCAACTCCTTCACATTCACCGGTATGGTACCAGCCGTGGCTACAGCATCAGTGTGGAAAAGGACACCTTTCTCCCTGGTTATTTGGGCAATCTCCTTTATTGGCTCTATAGTGCCTACTTCACCGTTAGCATGCATCACTGATACCAGCACGGTATCCTTTTTGATGCTTTTGCGTACTTCCTCGGGGTCAACCACTCCATATTTGTCCACCGGAACCAGAGTCAGCTCAAAGCCCCATTTTTCCAGAGTTCTGGCGGAATGAAGCACGGAAAAATGCTCAATTGCCGAGACCACTATATGCTTACCTTTGGTCTGTTGTGCCGATGCCAGACCCTTGATGGCAAAATTATTGCTCTCAGTGCCACTGCCGGTAAAGATTATCTCCTCAGCATTAGCTCCAATCAGTTGCGCTACCTGGTCACGTGCTTTATCCAGAGCCTCCCGCGCTGCATCCCCCCAGTCATGCAGACAGGATGGGTTGCCAAATAACTCTCCCAGATAAGGCGACATCGCTTCCCTGACCTCGGGGAGAAGAGGAGTGGTCGCCGCATTGTCTAAATATACCCGCCTCATATCGAATTCACCTTCCTAACAAGATTATGTCAAGTCCTGAATACCATTAAGCTGGCTTACTCTCTTTCTGCAATTGGTCTTGCAATTGATGCAAAAGTTCCTGCTCAATTTCGGCATGGGCTTCAAGCAATTTTCGAGTGTGACTAATGTGGGCACGCATATCATGGGCACTAGCCTCCCACAGTTGGCGTGACAAATTGCCACTGACCAAATCAGCAATGTGCTTCTTGGAATGAGCCATACGGCTTCTCAAGTCTTTATGCTCTAGAAACAAAGAGTTCAGGCTCGCTTTAACCTCCTCATCTCCATACCTCCCCACCACGCTTGGAAGCCCTGTTTCTTCGAAGTCAAAGTGCTTTTGCAATCCCTTTTCAATGGCACCCAGCGATTCTTGTAACGCTTGTAAGCTTTTCTTCTGCTCTAATCTGCCGGGCATAAAAGCTTCTTTGGCTTGCTCAAGACCCATCAGCGCCTCGGCATCATTAGCTTTCTGCTCCAGAGCTTGCATCCCTTTCTTGATTACCTTGTGCTCCTCAATGATTCTCTGGATAAGAGCCAGTTCTTTTCTCATCAATTTGCCTCCTCAGGCTAGCACTTCACAGGTAGAACAAGTATAACACAAAGCTTCAAAATCAACTATGCCTCCTTCCAAAACTTAAGCCTGCCAGAGGTAGACCATTTGTTACTTATCGGGTTTCATTCGAAGATTCCTTGGCGTAACTGGATGAAGTCAAACGTCCGCTCAATCGATAGAGCGCCACTCCGGTGCCACCAAGAGCCAATCCGGTGACGACCATAAAGACACCACTGGCAATAACCGACTGAATAAGACCAAAACCGACAACCGCCAAGTAAAGATAGTTTTCCATGTTCAGCGCCTGGGAGTAAGTTAAGTGCTTGGGATTTGTCGGGTCGTAGCGCCCTCCCCCAAGCAAATCCTGATAGGTCGGGGCTATTGACCGGCGGTGCTCTCGGATAAGGTCACCGGCAGCTTGCGCCTTGGACATATTATCAATCAGAGTAGGCGGAGCATTTTCTTCA
>CAZUSN010000108.1:0-4908 GCA_964623035.1 uncultured Dehalococcoidaceae bacterium
TTTTGAAGGAGAGGGGGATTAAGGGGGTGAGGTAGAACCTTCTCAAAGATGCTGAAAGTGAATGCTGATTGTGCTAAACTCTTACCGTGGCGAAGAAGCGCATTGACAGTTTACTCGTGGAAAGAGGGCTGGTGGAAAGCCGGGCTAAGGCTCAGGCTTTAATTATGGCGGGGGAGGTGGTGGTGGGAGAGAAAGTCATCAGCAAACCGGGGACTCTGGTCAGTGAGGAGGCGGAAATCAAAATACTTGAGCCGCCTCCTTTTGTCAGTCGGGGTGGGGTCAAGCTAGCCTACGCTCTCGACCAGTTCCAGCTTGAGGTCACTGGCAAGGTGGCGGACATCGGGGCTTCAACCGGTGGCTTTACCGATTGCCTGCTCCAGCGCGGGGCAAGCCGGGTCTATGCCATTGATGTGGGCTATGGTCAGCTTGACTATCGCCTGCGACAGGACTCAAGGGTGGTGGTCATGGAAAGGACCAATGCCCGCTATCCCATTCCGTTGCCGGAGAAGGTTGACCTGGCGACCATAGACCTGTCTTTTATCTCAGTAAAGAAGGTAATTCCCTCGGTGGCGAAACTGCTTCAAGACAACGGTTATTTGCTGGTGTTGTTCAAGCCGCAGTTTGAAGCCGAGAGGGGGGAGGTAGGCAAGGGGGGCGTGATTAGAGAGCCACAACTTCATGCCACCGTTTTGGGGCGGTTTATTGCCTGGGTGGTGGAGCATAATTTCCGGTTGAAGGGGCTGGTGGCATCGCCCATCCTCGGTGCCGAGGGAAACAGGGAATTTTTCCTTCTACTAAAGTTGACCTTTAAGAGCAAGTAAGCTATAATTAAATTTGGCAGGACTGGTTGCGACGGATTTAAGAGGCAGGAAAAGTTGCGCGAAAGCTGCGGCGTTTTTGGTGTCTATGCCCCCAATGAAGATGTAGCTCGGATTACCTTTTTTGGCCTCTTTGCTCTGCAACACCGTGGTCAGGAGAGCAGCGGTATTGCTGCCGCCGACGGTAAAAAAATCAGCGTTTACGCCAAGATGGGGCTGGCGTCCCAGGTCTTTAGCGAAGAATCGTTAAGCCATCTGGTGGGCAATATCGCCATCGGTCACAATCGCTATTCCACCACCGGTTCCAGTCGGCAGTACAATGCTCAGCCCATTGTGGTTGACAAGGGTGCTGATGCCATTGCCATAGCCCACAACGGTAATATCATTAACGCCAAGCACCTTTATGAGGAACTGTATGCTCAGGGCTACACTTTTCACACCACCACCGATAGCGAAGTCATCGTTAATCTCATTCTCTCTTCTCCAGAGAAGAATTGGGTAGATAAGATAAGATATGTCATGCGTCGACTTCAGGGGGCCTATTCTTTAACCCTGATGACAAAAGACGCTTTATTTGGTGTCCGCGACCCATTTGGAGTGCGCCCATTATGCTTGGGGAGCATTGATAGTGGCTGGGTTATCGCTTCGGAGAGCTGTGCTCTTGACCATATTGGTGCCAATTTTATCCGGGAAATTGAACCGGGTGAGGTAGTTTCAATTTCGGAAAATGGCGTTGATAGTTACCAGGAAAAGACAGAGAGAAAGGCGCTCTGCATCTTTGAGTATATCTACTTTGCCCGTCCCGATAGTATCATTAATGGTCGGCTGCTTTCCACAGCAAGACAGGCTATGGGAGCAAGACTGGCTAAAGAGTACCCCGTGGCGGCTGACCTAGTGATTGGGGTGCCTGATTCCGCCACCAGCGCTGGCATTGGCTACTCCCGCCAGTCGGGCATTCCTATTGGTGAAGGGTTAATCAAGAACCGCTATGTGGGGCGCACTTTCATTGAACCTGACCAGCGCATTCGGGACCTTGGCGTTAAGCTGAAATTTAACCCCCTGCCTCATATATTGGAGGGCAAGCGGCTGGTGGTGGTTGATGATAGTATCGTCAGAGGCACCACGACTCCCAGTGTGGTGAGGCTGCTGAGAAAGGCAGGGGCGGAGGAAGTCCATATGCGCATCTGTGCGCCACCGATTCGATATCCCTGTTTCTTTGGTGTAGATATGGCTACCCGCCGGGAGCTGATTGCTGCCCAGAAATCAGTACCGGAAATTTGCCAGTTCATCGGGGCTGATTCGTTAGGCTATATGAACGTTGAAGGGCTCATCGAATCAGTTGCCTTGCCCCGGGATAATTTTTGCCTGGCTTGTTTCACCGGTGATTACCCCATAGCGGTTCAGCTTGAGATGGATAAGCTGGCGCTGGAGACAGTGCAGGCGGAACACGAAGTCCTTTCTAAAGCTGCCCGGCGATAAAAGAGGACTGTGGGGAGATTTTTATCTCTCTAAAGCCTCATCTACAAAAATCTCTAGAATCCCTGTTGACAAAACTGCTCTTTTGTTCTAAAGTTATAGAACAAGTGTTCGTATTACTCTCGGAAATCAATTTTAGGGGGCAGTATGAAGGTATTATCGGCAAAACGGCAGCAAATCCTTGATTTTATCCATCGTTTCTGGGGGGAGAATGGCTATCCGCCCACGGTTAGAGATATCCAAGGTGGGTGCGGGATTAGCTCGACATCGGTGGTGGATTTTCATTTGAAAGTGCTGGAAAGGGAGGGGTATCTCCGGCGACATCCTGATGTTTCACGCGGTATTGAGTTGCGTGCCCGGTCTCTCTCTCCATCCCCTCTAATGCAGGTTCCCATTATTGGACAGATAGCTGCCGGTGAGCCGATACCAGTGCCGGCTCCTGATACCTGGGATGTCGCCGCTGGCGCTGAGACCATCGAGGTTACCACCGATTTAGCCCGGGGTAAGGGAGGGCTTTATGCTTTGAAGGTGAAGGGGTGGTCAATGGTAGATGCCCTGATTAACGATGGCGATATTGTCTTGATGCAATATGTCAATGTGGTGGAGAACGGAGAGATGGCAGCGGTATGGCTCAAAGCGGAAAAGGAGGCGACGCTGAAGAAAGTCTATGTTGAGCCAAGCCGTATTCGTCTCCAGCCGGCCAATAACCGGATGCCGCCGATATTTACTGAGCCTGACAATGTGGAGATTCAAGGGAGGGTCATTGCCGTTATCAGGCAGTTAGTTTAACCGGAAGAAAAAGCCCAAAAAAATAATCATAGCTCGATTTGATTTTTTATTGGCAGTAATTGTAAACTTGATTTGATTTTTCAGTGGATATAAATTATTGTTAGTTCGAGAGCGAGCTATGATTTTATCCCAGTTTCAAACAGTGGGTCGCAATCTTTTTGACCGGGGGCTTGTTTCGTCACATATCGGCAATTTGAGCATCAGGCTTGCTGAACGTATCATCATCACCCGCCGTGATAGCATGCTTAACTCTTTAGAGGAAAATGATTTGATTGAGACCGGGATAGATAAAAATAGCCGTGCTACACCGTTAGCTTCAACTGATTTAGCCATTCACCGCGCTATTTATCGAGAGACTCAGGCGTTAGCCATTGTCCATGCCCATCCACCTCATGCCGTGGCGCTATCAATGTCCGATACGGAAATTGTGCCCAGTGTTGAGGATTTTTCCTTAATCGGCACAGTGCCGGTGGTGGGCTGGAATGTAGATTTGAAAGCAGAAAACCTGGCGGATATGATTGCTCAGGCTTTAAAACAACACCGCATCATTCTGGTGCACAACCATGGCAGCTTTGCTATCGGTCAATTACTTGAGGAAGCATATAATTTTACTACGGCGCTGGAGCATAGCAGCCAGGTTCGGTGCCTGATGAGGTCATTGCAGGTTAATCCGGTTAAAGAATAGCTTACTTCTTGTAAACAGGCGTGCACCAGACGAGGTATTTGGCGTTGTTGCCGCGGATTACCTCGGCATAAATCTTCTGCAATTTCTTGGTTATCTCACCAATTTCGCCATTGCCTATCTTACGATGGTCTATTTCAGCTACCGGGGTTACATGAGCAGCGGTCCCGGTGAGAAAGCACTCATCGGCGATATAGAGTTCAGCACGGGCGATTGGTCTCTCTATCGTTTCTATGCCGAGTTCATTCTTAGCCAGCTTTATGATACTATCCCGGGTGATGCCGGGCAGGATATTGTTATAGAGAGCGGGGGTAACTAATTTACCGTTTGTCACCAGGAAAATATTTTCCCCGCTACCCTGAGCTACATAGCCATCAGGGGAAAGCATAATCGCCTCATCAAAACCTTTTTCCACAGCGTCTGATTTCGCCAGGGCATTGCCGGCGTAGTGCCCCATGATTTTAACCTGGGGCGGAATGGAATTGTCTGTGGGACATTGCCAGGCGGAAACGCAGCATCTCGCTTTATCCACATCAATATAGCGACCCCAGGGAATGATGAAGGCAAAGAAATCATCCTCTATATCATGTAGCCGAACACCTAAAGCCTCACTGCTCTTGTAAGCTACTGGTCGTACGTAAATATCCTCTTTAAAGCCGCACTTCCGGGCCAGTTCTATGGTCATCTGGCACATCTCATCCAGACTGTAAGGCAGCTTCATCCTTAATATCTGGCAGCCATTAAGCAGTCGCTGGTAGTGTTCTCTCTGGCGGAAGAGGTAAATCTGTTGCTGATTGTTGTTCCAGTTACCACGGATACCCTCAAAGACCGCGGTGCCATAATGTAGGGCATGGGTCATGATGCCTATTTTAGCTTCGGCTAAAGGAACAAACTGATTTTTGAAAAAGGCGTATGAAGGCATTGGCTGGTCTCCTTTTTAGTCTAGTATTATCACCCATTATAGACGCTACAAGGGTAGAAAACAAGCGGATTATGAAAGAGGTTGTTTATTAACCCCTCTATAATATATTTGAGCAAAACGAACGATTGTGATATATTAAATGTGCAAGAAATATCGCTTTAATTGTGGAGGGATCGCATAGTGGTCTAGTGCGGGCGCCTGCTAAGCGCTTGCCCTGGGAA
>CAZUSN010000109.1:0-2811 GCA_964623035.1 uncultured Dehalococcoidaceae bacterium
GCTTCTACCTGTACCGTAAAATTGCCAGCTTCAAACTCAGTAATTTGGTTCATCCGCTTCAGACAGAGAACGGTATCTGCCGAGGAAAGGCAGGGGCCAACCTTTTGTTTGGAGCCACTCCCCCAGGGGATGATGGAAGTCCGAGACTCGTTTGCTTTCTTGATGATTTGCACTACTTGCTTGGTAGAGGCAGCAAAAACAACTGCCTTTGGCGTGAACCCATCTACCTCGTAGGCTGCTGTCGCCTGGTTATCTGTTACCACATTCCCGGGGCCAACCATTTCCGCAAGTTTCTGATAAAAGGCCTGTTGTTCCTGAGAAATAGTTTTTTCCATTATGGGAGCGCCTCTTCTTTCACCGGGAGGGGTTGGTCTACCTCAGGGGGTAGTACTTTCCCCGGGTTTAAGATATCATCGGAGTCAAAGACCTTCTTCACTTTACGCATGGCAGCCATATCGGCTTGGTCAAACATATGGTACATCGCACCCAGCTTTTCCAGACCGATTCCGTGCTCACCGGTGATGGTGCCACCGAGAGCCAGGCAGGCATCAAGGACTTCCTCACCGGCTTTTTTGGCGGCGGCACGTTCCTCAGGTTTTTTGGCATCAAACAGGATTAAAGGATGGAGGTTGCCATCACCGGCGTGTGCCACATTAGCAATCAGGATATGATACTTTTCGGCAATTTCGCCCACTTTGTGCAGCGCTTGTGCCAATTTATTTCGCGGAACAGTGCCGTCACATACTGAGTAGGGAGGACATATTCTGGCAACCGCCCCGAAAGCTCCCCGGCGACCTTTCCAGAGGGCATCTCGTTCGGCATTAGTCTGGGCAATGCGTAGCTCGCGCGCCTTATTTCTCTGGCATATCTCTGATATTTCTTTAACCTGTTTATCCAGAGTATCGGCTAGCCCGGCAACTTCAATGAGGAGTACTCCCTCTGCATCCGTTGGGTAGCCGGCTTGAACACTCTGTTCAATCACCCAGCACATCTTTTTGTCCAGTAGCTCCAGGGCTCCGGGGATAATGCCCAGGCTGATGATATCAGAAACCGCCTGCCCACCTTCTTCCAGATTGTCAAAGATGGCGAGCAGTGTCCGGCTGGCTTCAGGTTTGGGGATGATATGTAAGATTAACTTGGTAGCCACGCCTAATATTCCCTCTGAGCCAATAAACAGACCTCGCAGGTCGTAGCCAGGAGGGTCATCAACATAGTCACCGAAGTCGACTACCTCTCCATCGGCTAAGACAACCTCTATTCCGCAGACATACTTTGAGGTTACGCCGTACCTGAGGCAAAGTGGACCGCCGGCATTCTCTCCGATATTGCCACCCAAAGTGGAACTCTTCTGGCTGGCTGGGTCAGGGGGGTAGAAAAAGCCCAAAGGTGCCAGAGCGTTTTGCAGGTCCAGATTGACCACACCAGGTTCAACCACTGCCCTTCGGTTGGCGGTATCAATCTCAAGAATGTGATTCATTCGGCTTGTTTCCAGGATGATGCCACCTTTGATGGGGATAGTACCGCCGGATAGGTTGGTGCCGGCGCCTCGGGGCACCACCGGAACCTTTTCCCGGTAAGCTGCCTTCATTACTGCCGAGACTTCGGCTGTGTTTCGGGGAAAGACAATGACCTCAGGCATCTCCTGTCTTGGAGTAGCATCATAGGAATACGCAATCAGGTCTTTCAGGTCGGACAGGACATCATCACGGCCGACTATCTTGGTTAGCTCTTTAATGAAACCGGGTTTGAGCAAGTTCTCTTTCTCCTCACTCCCGTGCGCTGCCAAGCCCATTGGGGAAATATTTGGTATTATTGAGGCTTATCAGGAGCGTCTCAGTATCATTCTATTACAGCCTGGCCCAGGCTTCCATCAGGGTGCGCTTGGCGTTAGCCACCACTATTTCAGGGCTATCACCACTGAGAGGCTTAACCTCAAAGGCAAGGACATTCTGTTTCCCCTCTCCAATATAACCAATCTCCATCAACGCTTTTAGGAACAGTCTCACTTCCTCAACATCATTTTCACCTACGGCAAGTCCGAATGGCGGGTGTTTGTCTCCGTAGGCAGGGTGTTTTTCATCCTTCAGTACACAGTTGCCGATGTGAACATGAACCAAATAGCCTTTTGCTGTCTTTACGGCATGCTCAGCAGTTTCTTTCAAGAGCGGGAGATGACTCAGGTCAATCATTAAGCCAAAGTTAGGGTAACGCCGTCGCACTTCTTTGGCGACCTGCACCGCTTCCTCCGTCGGTCCGATAAGGCGTTTTTTGTCATAGTCCCGGTCAAAGATTTCCAGGGCAATGCCAAGGTTACCTTTACTCTGTGCATAACTGCATATTTGGACTAGCGAATCCGCCAGGAGCTCCTTCGCCTGTTCGTACCGGTCACGGGACGGTGCCGGTCCACTGAGGACAGCAAGCTGCTTGGCACCCAAAGCATAAGCCTCGTCTATGCCCAACTTCATTTGAGATATAGCCGCTTCTCGCTGCTGTGGAATTTGGCTGTTAAGGTCTAGCTTCTGACCGAGGAGTGCCACCTGCCCAACATAGCCAATGACTAACCGGCTCGCCCGGAGCGTCCTCATCACTTCATCTCTAACCTCATCGGGAATAGAGGCAATCTCTATGGCACTGAAAAATTCGTCTTCCGCAATCTTCCTGATGGCATCAAGCGGGCTGAGTTCCGGGAAAGCCATCATCTGGACAATGCCCACTTTCATATATGAATGCAAGGACTCTTTCATCATCGCTCCTTTCCGGGGGTTAGGCTGACCAATCCCAAATATAACACAGCGCTTATACTCAGTCAAG
>CAZUSN010000109.1:2911-4904 GCA_964623035.1 uncultured Dehalococcoidaceae bacterium
AGAACCAGCGGGCCTTCTGGAATTACGGCGATTTCGGCATCATCGCCCAAAACTTCAAACGCTTTCGCCAAGCCTTCTTCCACGCTACCTACTGGTGTTATCATCATGTCTCTGACCACACTATCTTCCAAGCCTGACACCAGGTAAATGTCATTCTTTAACTGGGTGCGAGCTAGGATTTGATTTTCCCACTGGACACCGATTGGCTCTTCACGTCTTATCTTTTGCAGGACTTCCTTTGGAGAACTGACCGAGGCATGCAATTTCAGAAATGCTTCTGGTCCAACACCGGCACGGCAGGCTGAAGCTATAATTATGATGCCCCCATCGCGGGTTATCTGCGCCGCTGTGTCTATACCTTTACAGGTTTGATACAAATCCAGGTCCAGCGGTGCTCCATTATTAGTAGTAATAGTGATATCTGCTTTATGGGCTACTTTTACCCCGGCAATATCTTGCTCTATCTGACATCCCCTCTCATGAGCCTGAAATGGGTCTCCGGCGACGACATGGGTGATTTCACGGTTCTTATTGAGCAGCACGTTGACGATGAAATTGAGTTTAGCCATTCGGGCTTGTTCCACCAGGTCTTCATGGATTGGGTTTCCCTTGAGAATCCCCGCCCGGGCACGCGGGTGTTCAATCATTTGGTAGCCGTGGTTAGCATAGGCTGACCGGACACTAAATACGCCGGGAGCAATGCTTTTTCTGCCCCCAGAGAAACCAGCAAAGAAGTGAGGCTCAATAAAGCCGGTGCTTATCCGGAAATCTGCCTCAATAACCCGGTTGTTTATCTCTACCGGGGTACCTCTTGAGGTGGTGCCGATGTATACCGTCTGGTTCACGTCATGGTTGAAAATGCGGTAGTTTTCTACGATGCCCCGCCCCAGCTTTTTCACTAGCTCCGGCTTGTCAAGTGGTGGATGCAAGCCGAGGGCAACGATTATGGTGATATTCTCTCGTGGTATTTTAGCCTCTAGCTCAGCCAATATCGGAGGCAGCAGCCTATTATCGGGACATGGTCTGGTATTGTCGGTGACGATGACAACCACTTTGTCACTTGGCTTGATACACTCGCGCAGAGGGGGACAGCCGATGGGCGCTCTCAGGCTGCTGATAATGGTTTCCCATTCATTGTCCAGACCAGGGGCGTCCTGTCTGGTCAGGATGCCAGCCAGGTTCTTTGTCGGTATTTTGGCGATTAAGAAGCCGTCCCCGAAGGGAAGCTCAATCTTAGTTTCGGTCATGGTAAGCTCGGACTCCCGGACTATTATATTTTGGAGTTCTGATACCCTGTCAAGCAAGGTAAGGGCAAATAAATCAAGTCTTCCTGAAGCTCAGGTCTTCTGGTATCCGTATTATTGGATTTAAAAAGGCGGGGGATTTATTTTCCCCCGCCTAATGCATGGGAAGCTATCTCAGATATTTATTTGGCCATGGCTGCCAGTAACTTGGCTGCACGAGCAGGATTGAATATGCCACAGGCACATTGGGGCGCCAAAACCTTAGCTGCCTCATCAGCCGTCTTTCTCTTGGCTTTTATATCCTCTACCATGGCTTTAACTAAGTTAGCCGAGACCATGGCATGACCACACATGGTAGTAACTTCAAGGATGTTATTGCCGGGCAGCTTTTCTGTCCTGCCCCATATCCCCAGAGAGAAGTTAGCCGTATGATGTTTCAACCCGACTTTCTTAAGGCATTCGTCAACATTCTCAAAAATCCCGCTCACCACCACTGACATTCCCAGGTTTGCTTTCTCAAGTTCTTTGAGGGTATCAATCACTTGCTCTTTCTTGACAAATACAGCATGAACAATCCCGTGGGCAGCTTTGACCACCTCTTCTGTTTTGTGGCTATACATGTTCCCCAGACTTATGGCACCGATGTTTACCGGGCTATGGCGCAAGGCAATACGCAGGAACTCCAGTAATTTGGGGTCGTGGCCCTTATCGTTAAAGTCAATGGCAGGCAGGCATAACACAACATAATC
>CAZUSN010000110.1:0-4884 GCA_964623035.1 uncultured Dehalococcoidaceae bacterium
GCCGGGGCTGGGGCTGGCGCCGGGGCTGCGCAACTAACAATTAAGAGCGCAGTTAATATCAACACCAGCGGCATTAAAAATAATTTATTTTTCACCAATTTACCTCCTAAAATATTTTAGGAATTACGCCGGTAAATATCTTACTTGTCGAAAGGTAATCACCTCCTTCATTTTATTTTTGGGGCAATTTCTCTCAATTTTTTCTACCCCCACAGTAAACTTCTCTGCCATAATATATTGGTTTTCCTAACTTGTCAAGACTTAACTTTCGGTAAATAAATTGAGCTTTATTTCCCCCTATCCACGAGGGTATATCCTTTCTTCAGGTCTGTCAAGATGCCTCGTTTAAGGCTAAGTTTGGCTCATACGGTGCTTTCTAAATGTCAGGAAAACGGTAAAATAACAACCAGCGCCGACTAAAAGTGCTTGAGTGAAACCAAAACTGATGGCGATAGCTATGGCTGTCGTTGAGCCCAATACTGAACCTGTGCCGTTCATGCCCCACATCCACGGGATGTATTTTCCCATATTTGTTTCCTTTAGTGCTTTTATTCCCAAGGGGAAAGGGAATCCCATAAGAAAACCCAGAGGGATTACCATGAAGACCATAACTAATAAACGGATGGCAAGAGATAGTCCCAGGAGCTGATTGAAGATGAGAGGAAGAAGGAAAGTATAGCCGACCACCACCGCCACAATATAAAGAGAGGTAACAGCTATTCCCCGGAACACCCTTTCTGAAACAAAGCGTCCGCTATAAATGCTGCCTATACCGCCGCCGACAAGTAGAGAAAATAAGATGGCAGCCATAGACAATACTGGTCGACCAAGATAAAGAATGAACTTCTGGATAAGAGAGAGCTCAATCAACATGAATCCGATGCCCAGCATCGAAAACAACACCGCAAACTTAAGCAAGTCTCGATTAAAGCGCCTCTTGCCTCTTGGTTGAGCCTCATGCTTAGCAGACCACCATTTCCAGTATAAGAAGGGCACCAAAAGTACCAGCAGCATCAGAATAATCGATAGCCAGAAAACCAAGGATACCGGCTGTAGCAGTCCCGCCTCAACTTTGTAGAAGAATGGGCCGTTATCTGTTACCGCACTGATATCAATGCCCCGCTCTTCAGCTATCCTCTGCTCCATGTCATTTATGGCTAACTTCCCGCTGCTCAGGGCCAAGAGCACCGGATTGACCATGCCCGGCTGTGTGATGTAAGGGAAGTAAGATAGAGTCGGGTTATAGCCTAATTCAACCATTTTTTCATGTCTGGGCAATACTTCCGACAGCTCAAAAGGGGTTTTCTTCAGTACAAAAAGAGGGTAAATGCCCGGCGAACTCAAACCCAAGAGGTAAATCTGATTTAATGCCGCAGTATTATCTAGTCCTCTGTCTTTGAGAGCCGACAGCGAGATGGAAAGCAGCCGCCACGCCGTTATATCATCGTGAGTCACAATCACCAAGCGCCCCTCATCAGTCAGATGCTCTAAATAATCTTTGATGGAATCGGTGGTGAACAGAAAATTCTCCGTCAGCGCATACCCCTCGAGACTACGGCTGGTCTGGGTAACGGGGAGACTGAGCATAATGATGTCATACTTTTCCTTCTGGCGCTTGAGGAAATTCCTCCCCTCTTCAACCACCACCGTTACGTTTTCAAAGTCAGTATAAATACCACCGTTATACCAAGCATACTCTCGCACGATATCCACCACGTCTTTGTTCACCTCAACCGCGGTGACCTTGTCAACACCTCCCATCAGCGCCAGAAGTATGTCCCGTCCTCCACCCGGCCCAATAATGAGAGCACTGTCTCTCTCCTCTTCCGACAAGAAAAAGAAAGGGAAATAGCCAGTGAACTTATCTTTCAGGCTTTCGAGTACCAAACTGGGACGGCTGAAATCTCCGCTGAACTGGTACATGGGCATACCAGCCGTCCCGTCTATATAGATTTGCATCTCTTCAGGACGATTGCTGAACTCCACCAAATCGGTACGACCAAAAGCACTCCACCTCGTTTCGATTATCTTTCCGGTAACAGTTGTGTCATATAGAGCCCGGTGGATATCTTTGACCGGATTTGCCCCAATGACGGGAATATCGGGTAAATAGGAACCAAGCAAATTAGCTGCCAATAAGACAGACACCATTAAGAAGCTGACAGCGGCTGTTATCACCCGCCCGATATTTTCCCTCGGCACCTTCAATACAAAAAGCAGTGCAGCTATTGAAGCCAGGACGCCAAGGAGAAAACCGGTATTTATACCACCGAGGATATCGAGAATGAGGATGACCCCGAGAGAGCCAAAGGCAGCACCAACCAGGTCAGCGCCGTAAATCCGAGAACTAATGGCGGGGAACATGCGGAAGACCTCGGTCAGGAACACACCGGCGAAGAAAAAGGGGAGGAATAAAAGAAAACAATAGAACAGAATATTGTCTCGGACAGCCTCTACATAGGTAATTTGGGCCATGAGTATTACGGAAAGGGGGATTGCCAGTGAAGTCAGGCTGGCAAAAAGAGCCAGAGAGCCAAATCTTTTATCGCCGCCTGGCATCTGTGGTCGGAAAAAATAAACAAAGATGCCGCCAACGCCCAGTCCCAGCAGGGCGATAGAAACAACGGCAAAGACAAAGTGATAGAGAAGCAGCACAGAAAGCAGACGGGTGAGGGTTATCTCAAAGGCAAGCAGGCTAAACGAGGTGAGGAAGACACCGACCAGCAAAAGCCACAGCGTTCCTCTGCTCATCTCGTTGTCTTCTTTTATTTTACTCTTGTTCACTTGCTTACTGGTCACTCTGCGAGGCAATCTCATTGAGCGCGCTGGAAATGTGACATATCGAGCCCGGTGACAACATCAATGACAGCCGGTATCCCTTTTTGGTTGCTTTTCAGGGCTTCCTCCAGAGCTGGCTTTATCTCAGACGGTTTTTCCACCCTTCTGCCAAAGCACTGACACGCTTCTGCCCACTTCACAAAGTCGGGTTGCGCTTCAAAGGTGCTGGTATCCCATCCTACCGCGTCTATTTGATTATACTTTACCCAGCCAAAAGCCGAGTTGTTCAGTACTAACCAGGTGCAGCCTACGTTATACTGTGCCGCTGTAGGCAATTCCTTCATATACATTTGAAATGCTCCGTCGCCCGTGACGCAGACTGCTTTCTTTTCTGGCTTGGTCAATTTAGCCGCAATCACCCCGACGACACCCATGCCCATACAGGTCTGCTCAGCAACGGGCACCCACTCTGAGCCCTCCTGAAGCTTATAATATGGGAAACAATATGCCCAGCAGTCCTGGCAACCGTTCTCACTGACCACTACCGTGTTCCCGCCGAATACTTTGCTCAGCTCATATACGGCGCGCTTTGCCGGAATGGGAGTCTCTTCCACCATGCACTCCGCTGCCACTTCCTTTTCAAATTCTTTCTTTGCGGTCACAATCTCCTTTACCCGGGGTCGTTCTCTGAAATTGGCTCCCCTCGTCACTTTTCCCCTTACGGCATCAATCAATTGCCTCAGCACAATTTTAGCATCGCCAACAATACCTACATCGGGTATCCAGTTTTTTCCGATTTCAAATGGAGAGATATCAATCTGGATGAATTTGGCTCCTTCGGGAAAATCCTTCCAATCGTGTGTTTGAAAACTCTCGTTCCGGCTGCCAATGGTGATAATTAAATCGGCATCAGCATAGACCATCTTGCCAACTTTAGTTCGATAGAAACCGCAGACCCCAAGGGCGAGGGGATGTTCTTCAGACAGAATTCCTCTGCCGCCGGGAGTAGTTAAAAATGGTATGCCCAATAACTCGATAAATTCTCTGAACTCTGCCGAGGCTCCGGCTTGTACTGCCCCATTGCCCGCCACCACCACCGGTCGTTTAGCCTTCAACAATAGCTCCACGGCTTCATTAATCAGTTCCGGGTCACCAGCACTGCGGACTCTTTTGGCGGGCACATATTCAGGTAAGGTAACCTCGATGAGCTTAAAGCGAGTAATCCCGCTGACATCATAGGGTATTTCAAGGAAAACCGGGCCGGGCTGTCCATTCATCGCTATGGAAAATGCCCTTCGCATAAACCAGGGAATCCTCTCCGCATAGGGAATACGAGCACTCCATTTGGTTATGGGCTTCATCATTGCCGTCTGGTCAGCTTCCTGGAAATCCCCCATGCCCTCCTTTTTCCGAGAAGAAGAATGACATACCGCTACCAGTGGTGAACAGCCAGAATATGCCTCCAGTATCCCGGGAACCAGATTTGCTACCCCCGGCCCAGGACTAGCCGTACAGACACCCGGCTTGCCACTGAGCCGGGCATAAGCCATAGCCATGAAAGGCGCTGAGCCCTCATATCTGAGATTAATTGTTTTTACGCCCGGGATTTTTTCAGCAAATAACTGCAAACCGGTATCTCCCAGCCCAAAGATAAACTCGACTCCTTCAGATTTAACCATGTGTGCAATTGCTTCCCAGGCTTTCATCGTTATGTCACCCCCCTTAATCTTGCCTAAAAAGAAGATAGCATATTCTCTATACCCCGATATGCCTTCTTTGATGCCTTAAGTATAGCACTTTATTATGATGGCATCACAGAGGTTGTTTACTAACCCCTCACCCTTTATCCCTCTCCCCTTCAGAAGGGGAGAGGGAAGAGGTTTTGGAGAGGGGCAAATCCCCTCTCTTATATTTACTCCCCTTCTGACAGAGACGAAACCCCTCCTAAAAATCTCCCCCCTTATCTTTTTCAGGAGCGTCTAAGAGAGGGCTATGCCTCAGAAGTGTTTATAGGGTGCTCAAGGGGGCAAAGCCCCAGATGTGTTTATCGGGCGTTTAAGAGGGACGCAGTCCCTCTCTTACTTCTACTCCCCTTCCCTTACCAAG
>CAZUSN010000111.1:0-4864 GCA_964623035.1 uncultured Dehalococcoidaceae bacterium
TGGTCAATGCGGATAAAGTGGGTTTCGGAAAAAGAGGAACCAGAGCTACACCGCATGGTGTCAGAGCTCGCTGAACAGGCGCATCTACCTAAGCCCAAAGTCGGCATCTCCCAGCTATCAATACCCAACGCCTTTGCTTTCGGGCGGACTCAGAAAGATGGGCGGGTCTGCGTTACCAAGGGCATACTGGGGTTACTCAACAAAGAGGAACTGAAGGCAGTGCTGGGGCATGAGCTCTCCCACATCAAACATCGCGACATGGCAATTATCACTCTGATCTCAGTCATTCCGCTGATAATGTACTGGATAGCCTATAGTATGATGTGGGGAGGTGCTTATGGTGGTCGCCGGCAGGGAGGTAATTACGCGGCACTCATTGGATTCGGCGCCTTCATCCTCTATTTCATCACCAATCTCCTGGTGCTCTATGGCTCCAGAATACGGGAGTATTATGCTGACCTGGGCAGTGTTCGGCTGGGCAATATGCCCCATCACCTGGCGACGGCGCTGTATAAGCTGGTCTACGGGAATGCCCGCCAGCGCAACAGCGCGGAGATGAGGCGGGTGGAAGGGGTTAAAGCTTTCTTTGTTAACGACCCTTCCCGGGCATGGTATGAGATTAGAGAGCTATCCCAGATTGACCGAGATATGAGTGGCACCATCGACTATGATGAGCTAATGGAACTGCGGCAAAAACAAGTCCGGCTGGGCGCTTCTCATAAATTGCTGGAGCTTTTTACCACTCACCCCAATATGCTGAAAAGGATAAAGCACCTATCCACGCTGGCTGTTTAATATCACACTGCCCGATTGACCAGAGGGTTACCGAGGTTACTATATAAACAATCTCGTTATCCTTTCTTGACTTTTGCCTGAGCATGGGATAAACTTTACCCTTGGCAACCAACCGAGGCCAGCTTCAAATGAGTCTGATAATTTTCCCCAGAATCTCGGTTTTATTATATATATCAGAAGCAATACTAATGAAGATTGCGATTAGTGGCAAAGGTGGTGTAGGTAAGACTTTATTGGCATCCTTGCTCGCCCAAATATTGGCTAAGTCTGGTTACTCCGTTTTAGCCATAGATGCTGACCCCGATGCTAATCTAGCCGCCACCCTCGGCTTCCCCCACCCGGAGAAGATAGTCCCCATTTCTGAGATGAAAGACCTCATTGCCGAAAGGACGGAAACGCCGCCCGGAAAAGCGGGCGCCTATTTTAAATTAAATCCAAAAGTTGATGACCTCCCTGAAAAATACTGGCAACAGCTTGATGGTATCAAGTTAATGGTCATGGGACGAATTAAGCGGGGCGGTAGCGGTTGTTACTGTCCGGAGAATGCCTTATTAAAAGCCCTCATCAGCCATCTGCTCCTGGCGAGAAATGAGCTCATCATTATCGATATGGAGGCAGGCATCGAGCATTTAGGTCGAGCCACGGCCAGCGCCGTGGATAAACTGATTATCGTCGTCGAGCCAGGTCGGCGCAGCCTGGAAACAGCCCAAACTATAAAGGGACTGGCACAGGATTTAGGGTTACAGAATATCGCTGTAGTAGGCAACAAAGTCCGAAGTCCCGCAGATAAACAATTCCTGATTTCCAGTCTACCGGGCTTTGAATTCCTTGGCTTTATCCCTTACGACCAGGCTATAATTAATGCTGACCTTGCCAATCGTTCCCTTCTTGATGCCAGCCTAAAAGTCACCGAAGAGGTGAAAAATATCTACCATAAGCTCCTCCCGACTATTAAGAAATAAAATTTAAAAAATAAATATAAAAAGGAGGTTTCTGTGCCTTACGATGCAACAAAAATGGTGGATTGGCAAATTGCCGAAGCCGCTGAGGCTAACATGCCTACCCCGATGAGTGGCAGGAGAGGCTGGGCTTGGAAAAGGATGAGGTCCTTCCTTACGGAAGAATCGCCAAGCTCGATTTCCTGAAGATTATCAACCGCCTCAAGAAAAAACCAGACGGCAAATACATTGAGGTCACCGCTATCACCCCCACCCCGCTGGGCGAGGGGAAAAGCACCACCACCTGTGGGCTAATTGAAGCCCTGGGCAAGCGAGGCTTGAGTGTTGGTGGCTGTATCCGCCAGCCCTCGGGTGGCCCAACGATGAATATCAAGGGAACCGCTGCTGGCGGTGGCAATGCCTTGCTTATCCCCCTCACCGAATTTTCCATGGGTCTTACCGGAGACATCAACGACATCACCAACGCTCATAACCTAGCCATGGTAGCTCTTACTTCCCGAATGCAGCACGAGCGCAACTACAATGACGAACAGCTAGCCAGGCTCACCAAGATGCGCCGCCTGGACATCGACCCCACCAGAATTGAGATGGGCTGGGTGATGGATTTCTGTGCCCAGAGCCTGCGCAATATTATCATCGGTCTTGGCAGTCGTATGGATGGCTACCTGATGCAGTCCAAGTTCGGCATCACGGTTAGCTCAGAGCTCATGGCTATCCTAGCTATTGTGAGAGACCTAGCCGACCTGCGGGAAAGGCTGAATAACATCACCGTAGCCTATGATAAACAGGGTAACCCGGTGACCACCGGTGATTTAGAAGTGGGCGGTGCCATGACTGCCTGGATGCGCAACACCATTAACCCCACTTTGTGTTCCACGGTAGAATACC
The DNA here is from genome assembly GCA_964623035.1 of uncultured Dehalococcoidaceae bacterium. GTDB lineage: Bacteria > Chloroflexota > Dehalococcoidia > Dehalococcoidales > RBG-16-60-22 > CAZUSN01. The sequence continues at coordinate 2,643 of CAZUSN010000111.1, forward strand.
AGCCCCTGATGGTGCACGCCGGTCCATTTGCCAATATCGCCGTGGGGCAATCCTCCATCATCGCCGACCGCATCGGTCTGAAGATGTTTGATTACCACGTTACCGAGAGCGGATTTGCCGCCGACATTGGCTTTGAGAAGTTCTGGAATGTGAAGTGCCGCCTGAGTGGACTCAAACCACACGTGTCAGTCCTCACCACCACTGTCCGGGCTCTGAAGATGCACGGCGGGGGTCCTAAGGTAGTGGCTGGCTTACCTATCCCTGATGCTTACACTAAAGAAGACCTCGGCCTCCTGGAAAAAGGCTTAGCTAACCTGCTACACCATATTAACACCATCAGAACATCCGGCATCAACCCAGTAGTGTGCATCAATCGCTTCCACACTGATACTGATGCCGAGATCGCCATGGTGAGGAAGGCGGCGGAGAAAGCTGGCGCACGCTGTGCCGAAGGTTTGCACTGGGCTAAGGGTGGTGAAGGAGCCCTTGAGCTGGCTGACGCGGTCAAAGAAGCCTGCGAAGACAAGAATGATTTCAAGTTCCTGTATCCCATGAAAATGAAACTAAGGGAGCGGGTAGAAAAGATTGCCAAAGTAGTCTATGGGGCCGATGGCGTGAGCTGGAGCCCAGATGCCGAGGCTAAAGCCAAGGTGTTTGAGGCCGACAGTAAATATGATGAATATGCCACCATGATGGTGAAGACCCACCTGAGCCTTACCCATGACCCAACGGTGAAGGGAGTCCCCAAGGGCTGGACTCTGCCCATCCGCGATATTTTGATTTACTCTGGAGCTAAATTCCTCTGTCCCTGCGCCGGAACCATCAGCCTGATGCCAGGCACCAGTTCTGACCCAGCCTTTAGAAGGGTAGATGTTGATGTCAAGACGGGCAAGGTACAGGGACTCTTCTAGGCGCTGTTTGAGCGAAGTATTAGTAAGTAGATGGCAAAAAATAGGCCGAACAGAGAACTGAAGGTTCACTTCAACCCCGACAATGTGGACATTGAAGTGAAACCGGGGGAAAACCTGCTGCAGGCAGCCATTGCCGCCGGAGTGCGCATCTATGCTTCCTGCGGTGGTGCTGGTACCTGCGGCACCTGTAAGGTCCTGATTGAAAAAGGAGAGGTAGAAACCACCAGAACCGAGAAACTTTCTGATGACGAGTATAAAAAGGGCATAAGACAAGCCTGTCAAAGCCGGATAATCACCGATTTAACCGTTTATGTTCCAATAGAGTCAAGACTGGAGAAAGCTGTCCTGTCCCGGGAACAAAAACGCGTGTCTGAAGTCTTAGCCACAGGCTGGAGATTTACACCACCTCTAAGCAAATTTTATCTTGAGCTGTCACCACCCACTCTGGAAGATAACACCAGCGATTTATCCCGCCTGCTGAGAGGTTTAAGACAGCGCTATCACCTCAGCAACCTCTCGGTAGACTTCAGCGTGGTCAAGAAGCTGGCTAAGACTTTGCGCGATGGTAAATGGAAGGCTACCGTTACCACCCTGGTCACAGCGGTTAAACCACGAGCTGGAGATAGGCGCCGTCCAAGAGTAATAAACATCGAGCCTGGAGACACCAGAGATAAACACTACTCACTAGCCTTTGACATCGGCACAACTACAGTCTGCGGGCAATTACTTGATTTGAACCGGGGTACGGTGGTTGCCGAAGGCTTAGCCTATAACGGACAGATAAGCTACGGGCAAGACGTTATCACCCGTATTGCCTATAGCCAGAAGCCAGGGGGACTGAAAAAATTGCAGCAGGCGGTGGTCACCACCATTAATGAGGTCATCGCAGAGCTGCTGGCCCAGAGCAAGATTAAAATAGAACTTATCGGTCATTTTATGGTGGCTGGCAATACCACCATGACTCAAATCCTCCTCGGGCTAGACCCCAAATACATCAGGCTGACTCCCTATACCCCGGTAGCCAACTTCTTCCCTCCCGTACTGGCCAGCTCTCTGGGCATCAAGGTCAGCGACCACGTCTATCTTTTCGCCTTCCCGGCGGTGGCTAGTTACGTTGGCGGTGACATTGTTTCGGGGGTTGTTGGTTCCGGAGTTCACCAGCGCAAAACCTTAACCTTCTTTATGGACATCGGCACCAATGGCGAGATTGTGATTGGGAACTCAGACTGGATGGCAACGGCTTCCTGCTCTGCCGGCCCTGCCTTTGAAGGTGGCGGCATAAAGCACGGCATCGTCGCCACTAAGGGCGCT
>CAZUSN010000112.1:0-2421 GCA_964623035.1 uncultured Dehalococcoidaceae bacterium
CTTTCATGTATTCTGGACCGACATTATTTTTAATCCATTCAAAAGCCTCATAATCCTGTTCGTTGATCATATATTACGCAAATCGTTACCTTACATACAAAGATAAACAATTTTGTGACAGTTGTCAAGTAGATTGCCAGATGGCGAAAAGCAGGGTGATACCGCTAGAAACTAGGCATTTAGTTTGAGATATGCCGATATTAAAGGCGCAGATATGTCGTCCATTCGTCCGGCGCTTATCACGAGGTAGCTAGGCGTCATTGCTTGGCGGTCTCTTTTTTCTCTCGCGCCAGGAAGCGGGCAAGTCTATCCAGTTTGAAAATGGTGTTGAACTCCGTATTTTTACTTATCCAGAGTTTTTTCGTGATTACGGAATCGGTAATCGCTCCTTTATACCTCAAGCCATCAAGTAAAATTCTCGGGTTTTCACAAACCATAACGAAGTCAGGTGATTTGAGCTTCCTCTCCTCGATTCTGAAATCGCCGTCATTGATGAACATGGCAAAGTCACCGCCTCTGGTCTTGACGCTAATATCTCGTTTCCAGCCTTCTATGGCACGACGTGCCCGTTTTGAGGCGCTCATCTCCGCAGCTAAAGCTCGCATTTCTCTAAGACATTGCCGGAAAATAGCTCTATCTTCATCCCTTGGCTTGGGGAAAGCGGGCTCTATTGGGGCTGCCCACCCCAGCTCTGATTCCAGGAGTCCGTTTCTGGCGATTTGCTCTGCGGTGAGTTCCGCCGTGGGCACACCGAAAATATCGGTTATTTCACCGATGCGCTCATCCCGGAAAATCACCTTTACCTCGGTACCTCTTTGGAATATTCCCGGCACCAGTATGCCGGTGGTGGTATAGAGCATAATGCTGAGGGCACTATCTGCGCCATTCAATATCACCCGTCCTCTGCCGAAGGGGGCTTTGTCCAGGAAGAGCGCGTTGGCGAAATAGGTAATCGGTGGTGTGCTTAGCATTTTGCCCACCTGACCTACCTCTACCAGCTCGGTGGGCGCAAAATCACAAAAAGGACAGTGAGTCACGAAGGGAGGCACTCTGACGATGCCACACCTGGTACACTTACCGCCAAGTATTTTTCGCTCGTCCTTGATGGCGAGGAAGAAGGGAGATAGTTCCCCGATACTTCTCTCGTAAAAGGTATAAAAGGCGTCATTCATTAAAAGATATTTCTGGTCGTTAATCGTGGTTATTCTACCTTCCTTGTCCGGGATAAACTCAAAAGGGATTACCTTTTTCTTCGGTGAGGACTTCATATTGAACCTCCTCATTTATTCATGTTCCAGGATAATCACCACGCCATACTGGCAGATGGTGCTTCCGGTGCCGTGAACCAGTCCACGACGATAGCCTTTGCTAATCATTTCGTTGCGGCAGGACCAGGCGGACATGATATTACTGGCGCCTACCGCATGCCCACAGTAAATCAGACCGCCGCTGGGGTTTACCGAAAGCCTGCCCCCGGGCGTCATGATGCCTTCCTCGACCAGGGCGTCAGCCCTGCCCAGAGGCACAAAGCCCATCTCCGCCAGGCTAATCTCCAACTGATGAATAAAGGCATCATGAATCTCAACAACATCAATCTCCTCAAGAGGATGCTTAATGCCTGCCATCTGGTAGGCTCTCTCTGCCGCCACATGGTGCGACATAATGCGACCCCAGTGATTGTGGTTCTTACCGGCAAAGGAGACTTCATTAGCTTCACCTACCCCGGTTATCCACACCACCGGTCGGCCGCTGTTCTTAGCAATCGCCTTTGCCGTTTCCTCCTCCGCGAGGATAATTGCCGCGGCACCTTCGGAATAAACACAGATTTCCAGTTCTTTGAAGGGATAAACGATATACCTGGAATTCATCACCTCCTCGGGAGTAACCTGGTCAAATTGCCTCTGCGCATAGGGGTTGGCTCTCACCTGTTGGCTGAGCTGGGCTGATATTTGAGCGGTGATATGAGGTTTCAGGTCTCCGTGATGCTCATCCATATAGGCGAGGACGACTTCCGCATAGCTATCCGAGGCGGTCCACCCTATCTTCTGTTCAAAGAAGCTATCTCCAGACCAACCAATAACTTTGATTACTTCTGGAGTCGCGGACATGGAGGTGAAGTCAAAACAGTCAGTCGCTTTCTCCACCCCCAGGACGAGGGCGACATTATATCTCTCGGCGGCGACATAGGCATGGGCGGCGGAGATAGCATAAGCCCCGGTGGCGCCGCCGTTGCTGACGCGAATGCCGGGCTTGTTCTGCATGCCAATGACTGCCTGAAGGGGATGCTCCGGGATGCAGGTTCTCTCAAAGATATCGTTGTAAATGCCATAGACGACCGCATCAACATCGTTAACAGAAATCGCCGCGTCCTTCAAAGCCTCTCTGGTCGCCATCTGCGCCAGCTCATAGTAAGTCTTCTCA
>CAZUSN010000112.1:2431-4811 GCA_964623035.1 uncultured Dehalococcoidaceae bacterium
AGTTCATAATAGGTCTTTTCATACCATTTGCCCCGAAATGGTGTCACTGCTGCCCCCACGATGCCAACTTTCCTAGCCATATTTACGCCTCCTTTAAGTTCAGGACTAGTAAGACCTTGGCATACCAAGGACATGTTCACCAATATAATTCAGTGCCATCTGTTGGGTCACCGGCGCCAGTCTAATCAGGTTAATCTCTCGCCACCATCTTTCCACATGATATTCCCTGGCGTAACCATAGCCTCCAAAGACCTGCATTGCCCAGTAAACCGCTTTAATGGCATTTTCCACCGCGACCACTTTTGCCATGTTAGCGGCGGCGCCAATCTCCCCCAAATCAGCCTGACCTTCCCACAGGGTAGCTGCCTTGAAATTCATGAGCCGGGCGGCTTCAAGTGCGGCGTAGGCTTCACTCAGGGGAACCTGCAATGCCTGGTATCTCCCAATCGGTGCGTCATCAAATACTTTCCTCTGTTTGGAATACTCAACAGCTTTATTAATAGAGAGCCTAGCCAGACCGAGAGCCGCTGCGGTGAAGCTCATTCTTTCCGTATTTAACGTATCAAGTAGTGAATACCAGCCCCGGTCCAGCGGCGGCATAAGAGCCTCCTCCGGTAACTCCAATTCATTGATGCCAACCTGACATGAGTGGGAATAATTTACGCCATGTTTGGGTATGGGACTTACCTCAATCGCTGGACTGGGCAAATCAGCGAGAAAAAGGCTCAGCCCGAGCTCCTTTTGGGGAGCCTTGTCTTTGGGTGTGGTTCTGGCAACAATCACCATTACGCTGGCTCGGTCTGCCCCACTGATAAAGGTCTTCCTGCCGTTTATTAGCCACCGGTCTTCTTTTTTCAGGGCGGTCGTTTTAATGTTAAGCGTGTTTGACCCGGCATCAGGTTCAGTTAACGCCAGACAACATTCCAGCTCTCCCCGAGCTATTCCCGGCAGATATTTCTCCTTCTGCTTGTCCGTGCCATGCCGGCTGATACCCAGAGCGCCGAAGATTTCCGAGAGGATAAGATACCAGGCACCACCCAGTCCGCATCCGTTGGCGACCAGTTCTTCCATGGCGATAAGCAGTTCGGTTACACCTCTGCCGGCTCCCCCATAATTTTCAGGAATGACGATTCCGGTAAAGCCAGCTTCACTGATAACCTTCCAGAATTCCCCGGCAAACTCCTGTCTCTCTTCTTTTTCCCGCCAGTATTCAGGGCCAAACTGTTTCGCAATTTCTTCCGCCGTATTGGCAATCATCTTCTGCTCTAGTGTCAAGTCAAAATTCATTTTGCTTGACCTCGCACCATTTGCCCCTGACTTTCAAAATTTGCCCGCTTGAGGTAAGCCTTCCAGCGGGTATTTATCCGGTCCTGCCATTCCTTGATTGGCATTTGGGTAAGATTCTTGAATCTGCCCTGTCCCTCCAGATACTCACCTAGAGGTTTGAGATTACTCTTGCGAGCAAGCGATTGACTGGCAGAGGTAAGACGGAAAACACCATTCTCAATCTCACAAAGTACCACCAGACCCGTTTCCACCGCCAGCACTCCTCTTCCCCTTTGGTTCGGAAATATCTACGCGGTCTAAAAGCTGGGTGGTATCCACCATCGGCCATCCACCTTTAAGAGTCTCAAGGTTAACAAAAGTTTCCAGTCTCAAGACGCCGGGTATTGCTGAAATTTCTTTTTCAATTAACTGAGCAAATTCTTGGGGCGACCGCGTAATCACAATAGCAATCATGTCATATCTACCCGTGACGAAAGCCAGATAACAGACATTTGGTTTTCTGCCTAATATGTCAGCGATTTTTCTTAGCTTTGCCACCTGAACCTGGAGTGCCATGAACCCGATAAAGTTATACCCCAGTTTACTGATGTTTGGTGCGGCAATGGTTTTGATAATATTATTTTTAACCAGGTCTCTAATTCTTTTGCGTACGGTACCTTCCACGACATTCAATTTTTTAGCTAAGTCAACATGCCTGGCTCTACCATCCTTTTGCAGTTCCCTTATCAACTCCAAATCAAGCTCGTCAGTCATTGATTCTTTCCAATACGAAAATCGTAAAATATTTATTTATTTTTATTCTATTTCGTTGGAAATTATATAATTAATTTATATATTTGTCAAGATATTCCAGTTGGAATAACGGAATTAAACGGTCAAAATCTAAAGAGGAAAAACAAAAGAGAAAAGGTCTTCTGGCAGCTTTGCTTTGAATCACATATTAATGATTCTCTATAATCAATATCGATTTGAAATTTCTATAAGCACTAACTAAAATCAAGTTTAATCGTTATTATATAGTAGCAGCAAAGGCAGCAAATAATCAGTGTCGGAGGTAACTCAAATGAGTAAGATAATACCCCTTATGCTAATC
>CAZUSN010000113.1:0-4800 GCA_964623035.1 uncultured Dehalococcoidaceae bacterium
TGGCTGCCTCTTCCTTGCTCAGGCAGAAACACCCCTGAGGACATTGCACCTGTTCCCCAGGCTTCTGGAAACAGTACATCGGGTTACCAGCCTTATCCACACTACATTGCATTTTTTGTCCCTGACAGAGCTGATAGCCCAGTTTATCCGCCTCCTCCTTGGTCAAGCAAAAGCATCCCTGGGGACATTCGACAAGCGGAGCGGGCGTAACCTCAGCTGGTTTTGTCTTGGTGAAGCAGTACATCGGGTTGCCAGACTGGTCTTTGCCGCATTGCATTAGCTGTCCTTGACAAAGCGGAAACCCTGATTTAGCTGCTTCTTCGAGGGTTAAACAAAAGCATTCTGGAGGACATTGGACTGGTGCGACTGGCTGCGCCTCAACTGGCTTGGAGAAACAGTACAGCGGATTGCCACTCTGGTCAGTGCCACATTGTATTACTTGCCCCTGGCAGAACTGATAACCTAGCTTAGCGGCTTCTTCTTCGGTTAAGCAGAAGCATCCCTGAGGGCACTGAACTACCTCAGCCGGCTTCTCGAAGCAGTACATTGGGTTACCAGCCTTATCCACGCTGCATTGAATGACTTGCCCCTGGCAGAACTGATAACCTAGTTTGGCGGCTTCCTCTTTGGTTAGACAGAAACACCCCTCAGGACACTGCACCTCAGGCTGTTGAGTTGGCGGTGGAGGCGCTATTTTTAATGGAGCCGTTTCTGTACAACCTGTTGCACTTAAAGTAAAGATAGAGATTAATATCAGGTAGAAAGCAAGAAAAATGACTAATGGTTTTTTCATGTTTAACTCCTTTCGAGTCCTGTCCCCAGCTTTATGGAGCGGGTGATGGGATTCGAACCCGCGACGTCTTGCTTGGGAAGCAAGCACTCCAATAACTTAGCTAACCGCCCAAAATCATATCTATTTTACCCCCAAAAATCAGCTTTGTAAAGATAGCCCTCTTGCTTCGTCAAATTTGTTGCCCCGGTATGGAAGTCGACTTGAGAATTCAAATATTGCTGAGTTTTTAAAGAGGTAAATACCAGCGCTGATATAAAACTAGCGTAAATCTTGTGTAGATAAAAGGCCCCGAGATTACCCGAGGCCTTCTATCTGACTTACCCCTAAACTGGTTTAGCGCTACCCCTTATATTGGGCTATTGCCTTCAGCATATCCTCCAGCTTAACTCTGGCGCCAGCCTGTAAATACTCAATCGCTGTCATTGAAGCTTTATGTTCCTCAAGGCTGGTTCCGGCGCAACATTCCTCAACTACACGGACACGGTAGTCGCGCTGGTGTGCTGACGCTGCGGAGTAGTGGACACAGACGTTAGTAACCAGACCAACCAGAATAAGGGTATCGCCGGGCTGTACCCCCAGACCATTGAGCAGATACTCCATGCCAGTGCCTAGAAAGATATCATATCTCGGCTTCTTGATTACATGATCATTTGCCGCTATCTTTAAGTCCTTGACAATCTCAACCCCTTGGGTGCCATCAAGGCAGTGGTATGATTCAGCGCCGTCAAGTTCTCGACCAAAGTCAACTTTATCCTTTCGGTGGAATTCTTGGGTAAAGATTACGGGAATACCTGCCTTGCGGCCAGCTTCGGTGAGGTGGTTTATTCTTGGGACTATTTCCCAGCCGCCAACCGAGGGAACAGCACCTCCCGGCATGAAATCGTATTGTACGTCAATCACCACGATGGCTGTTTTGCCTTCAATCATCTTGACCATGTTAATCCACCTCCTTAATTTAGCCTCCAATTATCCCCATTAGTGCCCGCACTATGATGGCTACGACCATGCCGAGGAATGGGTCTATAGTAGCGGCGGTGACACCGGTAGCCACAGCGCCTGGTACCGGGTCAGCCATTATACCTGGTAGATTACTTGGGATAACTATCAGTGTCCCCAGAACCAGCAGGAAGCCGCACACTGCCTGTGTGGGAACGTATCTCGCCCAGCGAGGAAGTAAACCAAAAAGCAAGATTGCTGCGGTTAGAACCATCATTAATACCCCTGACCAGACCGGATGGGGAGCGGCGGCAGTGGCGCTGATAATCGGCTCAGTATTGGCACCACCGAAGAGGCCGCTAAAGAAACACCCCAAACCAGAGGTAATGTTTACATGGTCGGCATTAAAGGCCACACCAGCCAGACCAGCATCTACGCCGCTATAGGCAATGCTGGTGCCGGTACGCAGCGCCAATATGGCCAGAGCAGCTCTAATACAATTTGGTGTTCGGAAGAATTTGAGGTCTTGCCAGGAACGTGGTACCAGTCTGACCTTCTCAATCTCAGGATTGGAGACAACCGGTTCGTAAACCTTCAGGATTCTGCCAGCGATGAAACCGGCTAAAACGCTGCCAACCAAGGCGATAATTAGCCCCCAGTCTGGATTGGGAATGAAGATAAATAGAAGATAGGCCACCACTGCTGAAGTTAGCCCGATTTTCCAGTTTGCCCGGAGAATATCAATGGCCACAATGCTCAGGATTAAGCCAGCACCGGCCATCATGCCACTCTGGATGCCACCACCGATAAAATTGACGATAGCGGTATAGACGCCGATGAACCCCAGGAAGGCTCCGATTAGACCAGCCAGCATAACCGCATAGCACATGGTGCGCCAGTCCCCTTTAGCCCGCCGAGAAACGACCGTCAAGCCTTCTACCTGGAAGGAGACCGGGACGACTGATTGGTAAATGAGCATCAATGCAGCGCCAACCAGAAAACCGATGCCGGTCGCCTTAGCCGCAAAACCAAGGGTTAATGCTACCAAACCTTCACCCAAGGTATCACCAAGGGTGAATACTGCCGCTAAGATATCTCGTAAAATCTCCATATTTTTCCTCGTTCTAGATTTAACCTTCGCCCAAAGTCGACCTCTTTGCGGTCTCAATCAGTGAGACTACTAAGGTATTCATTGAACTAGCATGCCTATCTGATAATAACTTTATCCTCTACGCATCACCTCCTTTTTAAAGTGTCCATTACCGCAAGGACCCAAACTGTCCCACTTTCGCTGACGACATACATTGTGAGGTGGAGCGGGTGATGGGATTCGAACCCACGACGTCTTGCTTGGGAAGCAAGCACTCTGCCGCTGAGTTACACCCGCCCAAATCGTATCTATTTTAGCCCAAAAATCCATAGCTGTAAAGAGCCTTATTTCGGTAGAAGGTGACTCTTTTTACTTTTCCCATAAAGCGCAATGTATTATAATATGGGCAATTTCAAAAGCGGTTGTTGAACCTGACAAAGAGGAGGAAAAGCCAGTGAAAATCACCAATGTTGAAGCTATTGTCCTTACCTGTCCCTTGAAAAAGCCCATTATGGATGCCACTTATACCCTGCCTCAGCGCAGTGCTGTCCTGGTGAAAGTAGACACGGATGAAGGGCTTTCCGGAATTGGTGAGGCAGCCTACTTTGGTGGTCCGCCCTTGATAACCAAGATGATTATTGAAAAAGAACTGAAGGAACATCTCATTGGAGAGGACCCTCTCAATATTGAGAAGCTGGGGGAGAAAATGTACCAGAGAACGATAAAACACGGTCGCAAGGGGGCCATAATCGCCAGTATCAGCGGCATTGACGTTGCTTTGTGGGACATTAAAGCTAAGGCAGCCGATATGCCTCTCTATAAACTGCTGGGTGGCTGTTATGAGCAGATTCGGGCTTATGCCAGTGCTGGATTTTATGCTGAAGGCAAAGGATTAAAAGAACTGGCTGAGGAAATGGCTTCCTATGTCGAAGAAGGTTTTACCGCGGTAAAGATGAAGATAGGGCGACTCAGCCAGACCAGAGATGTGGAAAGGGTGAAAGCAGTGAGGGAAGCCATCAGCGATGATGTCGACCTGCTGGTGGACGGGAATAATGCTTACACCTCATATCAGGCGATAAAAATCGCCCGAAAGATGGAGGAACATGACATTTTCTGGTTCGAAGAGCCGGTGCCAGCCGAAGATATTGAAGGTAGTGCCAAGGTTGCCGCTGCCATTGATACTCCAGTGGCAGCCGGTGAAAATGAGTTCACCCGATACGGCTTCCGTGACCTCATCATCAATAAGGCGCTTGATATCGCCCAACCCGATGTAACCTGGTGCGGGGGCATCACCGAGGCAAAAAAGATTGCCGCCATGGCCAGTGCCTGGAATATCACCTGTGTGCCTCATTCCTTTTCCTCGGCGATTTCGCTGGTGGCGAATTTACACTTCAGTGCCTCAATACCAAACAGCCTCTTCCAGGAATTTGACCGAAATTACAATCCGTTAAGAGATAACTTGCTGCAGGAACCAATAACAATCAATAAAGAGGGTTATATTGAACTTGGGGACAAACCGGGGTTGGGGGTGGAGCTTGAGCCATCAATAATTAAGAAATACCGGGTGGATTAGCTGGGGGCTAACTCCATTCACCAGCTTCCGGCCAGACCCGCGCTAGCTCCTGAGCCAGAGGACGATGTTCAGACATGGTCAGACTTGAGTCGATTTGAAAAAGTTTTATTGCCTCATTGCGGGCAAGCTCCAACAAAGGAATATCGGAGAGCTTAGCCATGCGCAGGTCAGGTAGCCCGCTCTGCCGCGTGCCAAAGAATTCACCAGGACCTCGCAGTCTTAAGTCTTCCTCCGCCAGAACAAAACCGTCCTGAACGTTCTCTATTATGTCGAGTCTCTCCCTGCCTACTTCGGAGGGGTTTTCGGCAAGCAGCATACAATAACTCTGCTCCTGTCCTCGCCCCACCCGACCACGGAACTGGTGCAACTGGGAGAGACCAAAACGGTCAGCGCTCTCAATGAGCATCA
>CAZUSN010000114.1:0-427 GCA_964623035.1 uncultured Dehalococcoidaceae bacterium
CGCTGCGGTCTGCCCACGCTTGTGGTTGAGGCTGACAGCGGCGCCATCGGGGGCAAGGACTCCCACGAATTCATGCTCATCGCTGAGAACGGCGAGGATGAGATTATCTATTGTGAGAAATGCCAGTATACGGCTAATGCAGATAAGGCGGAAAGCGTTAAGAGCGAGGTGCCGCCTGAGAAACCTTTGAAAATTGAGGAGGTGGCGACTCCGGGGATGACCACCATCGAGGAGGTATCCAATTTCCTCAAGGTGCCTCGTGACCATACCCTGAAGGCGGTGTTCTATGTCGCCGATGGCAAGCTGGTGTTTGCCATGCTCCGAGGTGACCTTGAGGTCAATGAGATAAAGCTGAAAAACGCCCTGCATTGCGCTGATCTTCATATGGCTAATGAAGTTGAGGTAAAAGCGGCGGGCATTGCCGCTG
>CAZUSN010000114.1:437-4757 GCA_964623035.1 uncultured Dehalococcoidaceae bacterium
CTCCGGGGATAAATTTCGTTGCCGGGGGCAACAAGCCGGATACCCATATCAAAAATGTTAATTACCCCAGGGATTTCAGGGCGGATATTGTGGCTGATATTGCCCGGGCTAAGGCTGGGGAGGGGTGCCCGAAGTGTGGCGGCAAACTATTATCTACTCATGGCATTGAGGTGGGGCACGTCTTCAAGCTGGGCATTTTCCTCAGCGAAGCGTTGAACGCTTATTTTATTGATGAGAAGGGCACCTCTCGCCCGATTGTCATGGGGTGCTACGGCATAGGGCTTGGTCGGTTACTGGCGGCAGCCATCGAGCGTTACCATGACGACAAGGGCATTATCTGGCCACTTTCCATCGCTCCTTACCATATCTATCTCTGCCCTCTTTATCGGGAGGGCACCAGAGTCGCTGAAGTTGCCGAAAAGCTTTATGCCGAGCTTGAGGCAGAGGGTTTAGAAACCCTTTTTGACGACCGTGAGGAGTCGCCCGGAGTAAAATTTAATGATGCTGACCTTCTGGGGATACCGCTGCGTGTTACCATCAGTCCCCGTACTCTGGAGAAAAAAAGTGTCGAGGTAAAATGGCGCTCGGAGAAAGAGGCTCAACTGGTGCCGTTAAACGGAATTGTCGCCAGGCTCAAAGAGTTTATTACGAACCAACCCAGGGCAAAGTGAGGTAGAGAAAATGGCTTTGATGACCCCGGAGCAATTTGAGGAGAGCCTGAAAAAGTTTAAGCCTCGGGTTTTCATGAATGGGAAGAGGGTGTCAAGTGTCCTTAAGAATAAGAACACCCGGACGGTGGTTGAGGCGAACAAAGCCAGCTATGCCTGGGCTTTAGACCCGAAGTATAAAGACATTATGACCTGCTATTCGCCGCTGGTCAACGATATGGTCAATCGTTACACCTATGTCAGTGCCAGTGTTGAGGATTTGATTAAAAAGGCGGAGGCGGGGACTTTTACTGCCGAGATGCTGGGGACGTGTATCTACCGCTGCGTGGGCTATGATGCTATACATGCTCTGGACAGCACCACCTGGGAGATGGATAGAGACCTGGGCACGGAATACCACCCGCGGTTTAGGGAATATCTGAAGATGGTGCAGTCGAAAGACCTCTCGGTGGCTGGTGCTCTCACTGAACCGCGCGGAGTGCGCAGTAAGAAGACTCTGGACTGGTCTGACCCCTATCTCTCTTTGAAAGTTGTTGACAGGAATAAAGATGGCATCGTGGTGCGGGGTGCTAAAATCAACATCAGCGGTGCCTATGCCAGCCATGAGCTGGTGGTCTTGCCTCAGTCAGCCCATTTTGAAGGCGAAGAAGATTATGCCATTGCTTTTGCCACGCCCATAGATGCTGAAGGTATTACTTATGTCTGTCAGTTTAGCCCTTATTCGGCGGAGAGGGAGCTGGCAGAAGACCTTGAGGAGCTGGGTAACCCCACCTTTGGTCAGCGCGAAACCTCAATGGTAGTCTTCGACCGCGTCTTTATTCCCTGGGAGCGGGTCTTTCACTGCGGCGAGTATCCGTATTCAGGTAAGCTAGTGACCCGGTTTGCCAAGACCCATCGCATGACCTGCGGCGGCACCTGCAAGGTGGGCTTTATGAACCAGATTATCGGCGCGGCTAAACTGATTCAGGAGTATAAAGGTTTGGAGAAAGCCGTCCATATCAATGAGCAACTGGCGGAGATGGTGGTTCTGCGTGAGACCAGCCGGGCTTGCGGCTTGGAAGCAGCCCGCCGGGGCAGGGAGGAACCACCGGGCTCAGGCGTCTTTTTGCCTGATGAACTGATGGGCAATGTGGTCAAGTTGAACGTCTGCAACGCCTTCTGGAGGGTGATGGCGCTGGCGGGCGATATTGGTGGAGGTCTGATTGTTACCTTGCCCTCGCTGAAAGAACTGAAGAACCCGGAAGTCAAGGACTATGTGGAGGAGTTTTACAGCTTTGGCTCTGATGAACCCACCGAAAACATTATGAAGGTGACCAAGCTCTTGCAGAACTGGACAGCGGGGCTGCACGGGGTGGGCACCTGGCACGGTGCTGGTCCAGTGCAGACTCAGAAAATCATGCTGCAAAGAGTCATCAATTATGAGCATGAGAAAGACTTAGTTAAGCGCCACTTAAAGCTTAAGGAAAAGAAAAAAGAGAGCGAAGCTAAGGAAACAGGTTAGGCGCGCAGAGTAGCTCCAAGCTGCTGAGATAGCTTATTTAGAATCTTTTCTTGAACCTTGTCGACTTCTTCATCGGTCAGGGTATGGGTTGGGGACTGGTAGGTAATGCGGTAGGCAAGGGATTTTTTACCTGCCAGGACTTGCTTGCCGTAATAGACGTCAAAGATGGCAACCTGATTCACCAGTGCGAAGCTCTTGATAATTTCTATGACCTGCTGGTGGCTGACGCCAGTATCAATGACCAGAGCAATGTCCCTGAACGTGGCTGGGAAGCGGGGTATGGGTTGGAACATCTTGTGGTCAATGGTGAAAGGCAGAAGCTCGGTCACATTGATTTCAAAGAGATAAGCCGTTTCCCCAATATCAAAAGCTTCCGTTACCTTAGGGTGCAACTCACCGATAACTCCTAGCTGCTTGCCATTGATAACTACAGCTGCTTGCCTTGCCGGGTGCAAACTTTCATCATGGTTCGGGGCAAAGTCGGCGGCGACATCCAGCTGACGCAATAAACCCTCGACCACTCCCTTAGCGTCAAAGAAATCGAATAAACCGCCGTCACCATGCCATGATTTATCCCACCTTGCCCCGCTGAGCAAGCCGCACAGCATTTTAGGCTCAGCGGGCAGCTCTTTGTCACGGGGGAGATATATCTTGCCCAGCTCAAAAAGTCGGATTCCGCCCTCTTCATGTCTTCGATTTGAAGCGAGGACAGCAAGGAGGTTGGCGCGCAGGGTGGTGCGGAGATATTCCTGCTCCGCTGTCATCGGGTTAGCCGCGCGAAGGGGCTTCGGTTCTCTGGTCTGAGCTTCTGGAATCAGCTTTTTCAGCATTTCCAGGCTGGTTAGTGAATAGGTAAGCACTTCCTGGAAGCCAAAGCCGACAAGGCTATTTCTTATTTTTTGTTCCAGACCGAAGATGGGGTCTGGGTTCTGAGGGGGCAGGGGTTGACTGAGCAGAGTCGTCGGAATCTTATCGTAGCCGATAATGCGGGCTACCTCCTCAATTAAGTCAACCTCTTGCGTTATATCGCTTCGCCAGTGCGGAGCAGTAACCCGAATCTCCGCAGTTGCCGGCTGGCAATCAAAACCCAGGGCAGTGAGAGTATTAACTATCTGGTCAAGGCTGAACTCAATGCCTAAAAGCTGTTTCGCTTTTTCAGTTGATAGGAGGATTGGTTGGGGCTCCTGCTTTCCAGGATAGACATCAGCCACGCCTTTGGCGGCTTGACCACCACCCAGCTCTAACATCAATTGGGTCGCCCGTCTTAGTGCCGGTGTGGTCAGTTCAGGGCGAATGCCCCGCTCAAATCTCATGGCAGCTTCACTGGGTAATCCTAGCTGCCGGCTGGTATAATGAATGCTGGTCGGGTTGAAATTGGCTGCCTCCAGCAAAATTGTGGTGGTGTCCTCGGTGACCTCGCTGTTAGCCCCACCCATCACCCCGGCAATGGCTACTGCCCGCACGGCATCGGCGATTACCAGCATATCCTGGGAAAGAGTGCGCTCTGCTCCGTCCAGACTGACGATAATCTCGCCCTCGGCAGCCCGGCGGACGATAATCTTTTTGCCTTTGATTCTCTCGTAGTCGAAAGCATGCAGGGGCTGCCCGAGCTCCAGCATGACATAGTTGGTGATATCAACGATGTTATTTATCGGGCGCATGCCACAGGCGAGCAGTCTCTGCTGCATCCAGGGTGGGGACTGGGTGATTTTTACTCCGGTGATTAGACTGGCACAATACCTGGCGCACAGGTCAGGGTCGGCGATTTCCACGGCAATTTGTTGACCTATAGAAGGGGCGGTTTCCTCGTAGCTAATTTCGGGAGGGTGCGGGCTTTTACCGGTTAAGGCAGCCACTTCCCTGGCAATACCCATCACACAGAGGCAGTCGGGGCGGTTGGGGGTTACATCTAGGTCAAAAATAGCATCACCGAGATAATCAGTCAGCGGTATGCCCACCGGTGCCTCTGGCGGCAGGACCATAATCCCTTCATGGCTATCCGAAATACCAAGCTCTTTCTCCGAACAGACCATACCGCTGGATAGAACGCCGCGAATCTTGGCTGATTTCAGGCGCACTAGCTGACCGGTATGCCCATCTATCAGCTCAGCGCCGACGCGATACGCCATAGCTTGTCCATCTCCTGTGAGC
>CAZUSN010000115.1:0-4644 GCA_964623035.1 uncultured Dehalococcoidaceae bacterium
TGGCGCCTTTGGCCGCTGGGCTACACTCACCATGAATTACAGAGGTATTATAGCGGAAAACTCTGATTGGTTCAACGTGACGGTGAATTATTCTAAAGGCAGCTATTTTTCGGCTAGCTGTACGATGGTAACTCCAAATCCCCCTTCTCCACGACCACCGGGGCGGTATGATTTCACCAGAGAATGCCCAGCTAAATGTCCTCGGACCGCCTGACGCAGTGTCCCGGTGCCTTTCCCGTGTACTATCCTGACCTGGTATAAACCAGCCACGAAAGCATCGTTAAGGTATTGGTCGAGCTTGAGCAGCGCTTCGTCGACGGTAAGCTGACGGAGGCGCACTTCATCGGTGACAGTTCGGTTATACTGGTGCATATAGGTTGTGGCTCCTTCGGTGATAATGATACAATGAAATTTGGAGTGATTAAAAGTCTATGCCGTTAGATTCGATACTGATTAAAGGTGCTCGTGAACACAATCTGAAAAATATAGATGTCGTTATTCCTCGCGAGAAACTGGTAGTCATCACTGGTGTTTCCGGCTCCGGTAAAAGCTCTTTAGCCTTTGATACCATCTATGCCGAAGGGCAGCGCCGCTATGTGGAGTCGCTCTCGGCTTATGCGCGCCAGTTTCTGGGCAGGATGGAGAAACCTGATGTTGATTATATCGAAGGGTTAAGCCCGGCTATTTCCATCGACCAGAGAGGTCCGAGCCGAAATCCACGCTCTACCGTGGGCACCGTAACCGAAATTTACGATTATCTGAGGCTGCTTTTTGCTCGTGTCGGTCACCCTCACTGCCCCAAGTGTGGACGGGAAATCACCACCCAGACGGTGCAGCAGATTGTTGATGCTGTTCAGAGTCTGCCGGAAAACAGTCGGATTATGATTCTGGCGCCACTAATCAGAGACCGCAAAGGTGAGTATCAGTCGGTATTTGATGACCTGCGCAAGGCAGGTTATGTCAGGGTGCGAGTTGACGGGGAGATTCATGACCTCTCTGATGAGTTCCATCTGGACAAGAACAAGAAGCACTCCATTGAGGCGGTGGTGGATAGACTGGTCATCGGGCAGAGCGGAAGCCAGAGTCGCCTTGCTGATTCGGTGGAAACAGCCCTCAAGCTCGGGGCGGGGGTAGTCCTGGTATCTATTGTCGATGGGGAGGAGTTGCTTTTCTCCGAGCACTTTGCCTGCGTCTATGATGGCATCAGCCTGGGTGAAATTACCCCTCGGAGCTTTAGTTTTAACAGTCCTCACGGTGCCTGCCCCGCTTGCACTGGTCTGGGGATGAAGCTGGAGATAGACCCTGAGATGGTTATCCCTAATAAGGAGCTGTCCATTGCCCAAGGAGCCATCCGTCCCTGGCAGTTTCAGTCCTGGTACTATTATCAGCTTGAATCTCTAGCCCGGCGCTATGGCTTTTCCCTGAATACGCCGGTAAAAGACCTGAGTGAAAAAGACCTTCATCTTATTCTTTATGGTGAGGGGGGCGAAGCATACCGATATCGGAATCGCTTTGGACGGGTTGTGGAGTATTTTGACGGTTTCGAGGGAGTGCTCCCCCGTATGGAGCGTCTGTACCGTGATACTGAGTCTGAGCATTCTCGGGCAGATATTGAGCGTTACATGGTATCCACACCCTGTCTGGTTTGCCAGGGCAAGCGTCTCAAGCCGGAGTCTTTAGCGGTGACCATCGGCGGTCTCAATATCATGGATGTTTGCACTATGTCAGTGGTGCAGGAGCTGGAGTGGAGCAAGACCATTGCTGATAGCGTGTTCAGTGAACGCGAGAAAATGATCGCCCGGGAAATTCTCAAAGAGATTCAAGCTAGGCTGGGCTTTCTCAAGGACGTTGGTCTGGAGTATTTAACCATTGACCGTGCCTCAGCGACGCTTTCTGGTGGCGAAGCGCAGCGGATTCGTCTGGCAACCCAGATTGGCAGCGGACTCATGGGGGTGCTCTATATCTGCGATGAACCCACGGTGGGGCTGCATCCGGCGGATGACGCTCGTTTGATTAACACCCTCAAGCGCTTGAGAGACCTGGGCAATACCATATTAGTTGTGGAGCATGATGAAGCCATGATGCGGGCGGCTGACCATATTATTGATATGGGGCCCGGGGCAGGGGAGCATGGCGGCTGGATTGTGACCACGGGAACTCTGGATGATGTTATGTCCTGTAAGGAGTCAATCACCGGTCAGTACCTCAGCGGTGCCAAACAGATTCCTTTACCCAGCAAGCGGCGTCCCGGTTTTGACGAGGAAATCGTGGTCAAGGGAGCGCGGCAGAACAACCTGAAGAATATTGATGTTCATATTCCACTGGGTAAGTTTGTCTGTATCACCGGGGTTTCCGGCAGTGGCAAGAGCACTCTCATTGATGAAATTCTGTATAAGAGGCTGGCGCAGGTATTCTATGGGTCAAGGGAAAGGGCTGGCGACTGCGATGATATTATCGGGGTAAAGTACATTGACAAGGTAGTCAATATTGACCAGTCCCCGATTGGGCGCACTCCCAGAAGTAATCCTGCCACCTATACCGGGACCTTTACTCCGATTCGTGAGCTTTTTGCCACTGTTCCTGAGGCTCGGATGAGAGGCTATGCCCCAGGACGTTTCTCCTTTAATGTTAAGGGCGGGCGCTGTGAAGCCTGCGGTGGCGAGGGGTTTATCCAGATAGAGATGCAGTTTCTGCCTGACGTTACCGTTCCCTGCGAGGTGTGCAAGGGAAAGCGCTATAACCGTGAGGCACTAGAGATAAGATTTAAGGGCAAGAACATCGCCGAGGTTCTGGATATGACGGTGGAGCAGGCGTTGTCCTTCTTTGAGCATTTCCCTAAGGTGAGGAGCAAACTGAAGACTTTACACGATGTTGGGCTGGGGTATATCCATCTCGGTCAGCCGGCTCCTACCCTTTCCGGTGGCGAAGCACAGCGGGTGAAGCTGTCTACTGAGCTATCACGGCGGGCTACGGGTAAGACACTGTATATTCTTGATGAGCCGACTACCGGTCTCTCTTTTGAGGATGTAGCGGCACTATTGCGGGTGCTGCAGCGTCTGGTTGATGCTGGCAATACGGTGGTGGTCATTGAGCATCACCTGGACGTGGTTAAGAATGCTGATTATGTTATTGACCTTGGCCCGGGCGCCGGCGACCGGGGAGGCTATGTGGTCGCTACGGGAAGCCCTGAAGAAATATCTCAAGCGAAGTCTTCCGCTACCGGGCAGTATCTAACTAGGGTGCTAGCCAAGGGTGTTGTGCCGGCTTTGACCAGCTAAATGAGAATATAGTAAGTTGCCAGGGTGACCACATCACAATAGGAAATCAGCTATATCCGGGAGCAGACAACTCAAGTTTTTCTATGGCTATATTGTGGCATCAGATTCTTTGCCAGATATTATGGGACTTGTGCTAATATTAATTAAGACCGGTTAGAAAGGAGGGAAAGACAGATGGACCGGGAAGAAGCTCTCGACTCGGTCAGAGCTAATGTGGAAAATGGAAATCTGGTCAAGCATATGCTGGCTACTGAGTCCATTATGCGGGCACTGGCCAGGCGTTTTGGTGAGGATGAAGAGGAGTGGGGGCTTACCGGGTTACTGCATGATATCGATGTAGAGCTTACCGAGGGAGATATGAGCAACCATAGTAAGCTGGGGGCGGACCTAGCCAGGGAGCTGGGTGCCAGCGCGGCGATGGCTCATGCTATTCTTTGTCATAATGAGAGGCACGGTGTTGCCTGTGAGACGAAGCTGGATAAAGCTTTATTTTGTGCTGACCCGCTGACCGGCTTAATCATTGCTTCGGCTTTGGTTCGCCCGAATAAGAAACTGGCTGGTCTTGAGGCAAGCTCGGTGAGGAAAAAATTCAAGGAAAAGGGCTTTGCTGCCGGGGCGAATCGGGAGCAGATTGCCCTATGCCGTGAGATTGGTCTTGAGCTTGATGAGTTTATTGAGCTTGGTCTTGAGGCAATGAAAAATGTCGCCGCTGACTTAGGACTGTAAATGGCTAATTTACGGAGAGGGTTGAGCCTTCTGCAGTTTTGATGACATCAATGCGGGTGGGAAAGGCGTCCCTCAGTTCCTCAATATGGGTAATGACCAGTATCTTGTCGAAATCCTCCTGAATCGAGTTTATCGCCTCTTTCAGTTTTTCAATGCCAGTACTATCCTGTGTGCCGAAGCCTTCATCAATGATTAAGGTGGGGAGCGGTGCGCCGGCCCGTCTGGCTAATAATCTGGACAAGGCAATGCGGATAGCAAAGTTGATGCGGAAAGCTTCACCGCCACTGAACATCTCGTAGCTTCTGGTGCCTAATTCGTCGGAGATAGTTATATCCAGGGTTTCAATAACATCCCCTTTCTTGGTTGCCCGCTGGGTTTCAAACCTGACATGCATCCGATTATCGGTCATCCGTCCCAGCAGTCGATTAGCTTCAATTTCAATCTCGGGGAGAGCCATTTCAATGAGCAGGGCTTGTATGCCTCCTTTGCCGAAGGCTCTGGCTAGCTCTTTATAGATGGTTTCCTGTTTGGCTGCTTCCGCCAGTAGTTTTTCCTTTTCCTTCTTTCTTACCTCCAGTTCCGCGCAGTGCTGGAGCTTTGCTTTCACGTTCCACAGCACCTCCTGTGCCTGCTTTTTCTG
>CAZUSN010000116.1:0-2850 GCA_964623035.1 uncultured Dehalococcoidaceae bacterium
GATGCGGAGATAATGTTTATTGGTGAAGCGCCGGGCTGGCATGAAGACCAGCAGGGGCGACCTTTTGTGGGGCCGGCGGGGCAATTTCTGGACCAGCTACTGGCTTCAATTGGTTTAAAGCGTGAACACGTTTACATCACCAATGTAATTAAGACCCGCCCCCCGGGAAACCGTGACCCCCTGCCTATTGAAATCCGCAACTGTGAGGAGTGGTTGGAGCGGCAGATTGAGATAATCTGCCCTAAGATGATTGTTAGTCTGGGACGTTACTCCATGGCTAAGTTTTTCCCGGGTAAGAGCATAAGCAAAATTCACGGCACGGCACAAAAGCGGGATAATATTATCTACTACGCTATGTACCATCCTGCGGCAGCCCTCCACCAGCAAAGTCTGCGTCAAGCCATAGAGGCTGATATGCGTAAGATACCGGCGCTCCTTGCTGAGGCAAAATCTATGCCGGAAACTGAACCTGAGCCCCAGCAATTAAGTATGTTTGAGGATTAGATTTATGCCCAAGTCAAAATTAAAAATGATTCCTTTAGGCGGGCTGAGTGAAATCGGCAAAAATATGCTCGTAATGGAATATGAAAATGACATTATGGTCATTGACGCCGGGCTTATGTTCCCCAGTGAGGAAATGCTTGGTATCGACCTGGTGATTCCGGATATCAGCTATCTTACCGAGAATCGCCAAAAAATAAGAGGCATTGTTATCACCCATGGTCACGAAGACCATATTGGCGCCCTGCCCTATATACTGCCCCAGCTTGGTAATGTGCCTATTTATTCCACCAGACTCACCCAGGGGCTTATCCGGGTTAAGCTTAAGGAGAGAAAGGCGCTCCGTGAGGTTAAACTTATCGCGGTGCCGCCGGGTGAGCAGATTACCTTGGGGAAGTTAAAAGTTGAGTTCTTCCCGGTCTGTCATAGCATTCCTGATGCGGTTGGTCTGATCATATATACGCCGGTTGGCATCATCGTTCACAGCGGTGATTTCAAGCTTGACTACACGCCGGTAAGCGGC
This sequence comes from uncultured Dehalococcoidaceae bacterium, assembly GCA_964623035.1. Lineage (GTDB taxonomy): Bacteria > Chloroflexota > Dehalococcoidia > Dehalococcoidales > RBG-16-60-22 > CAZUSN01. The sequence goes on from CAZUSN010000116.1 coordinate 1,025, forward strand.
AAACCGACTGACCTGTCACGTTTAGCTCAGCTGGGGGTACAGGGGGTTTTACTCCTCCTTTCCGACTCCACTTATGCCGAACTCTCTGGCTATACTCCCTCAGAAAAAGTGGTTGGAGAAACTCTCGACCACATCATGGCTGATGCTCCGGGGAGGGTGATTGTCACCACCTTTTCTTCCTTGGTCTCTCGCGTTCAGCAGGTTATTGATGCTGCCGCCAAGCATGGACGCCGTGTTTTTATTGTTGGGCGCAGCATGAGCGATACGGTACGTATGGCACTGGAGCTAGGTTATCTCAAGGCTCCTAATGGTATCCTGGGTCGGATTGATGAAGCCCGCGGTCTGCCGCACAACAAAATTGTTTTTGTTACCACCGGCAGTCAGGGAGAGCCCACCTCGGCTCTGGTTCGTATGGCTAATCGAGACCACCCCCACTTTCATATTCACTCTGGAGACACCATTGTTATGTCCGCAACCCCGATACCGGGAAATGAAGCTGTGGTCAATCAAACCGTGGACAGTCTTTTTAAGCAGGGAGCCCAGGTATTATACGATAAGGTAGCCCAGGTTCATGTCCACGGGCACGGCAGCCAGGAAGAGCTGAAGCTGATTATCAATCTGGTTAAGCCGAAGTTCTTTGTGCCTGTTCATGGTGAGTATCGACATCTGAGTCTTCATGCTAGATTGGCTCAATCAGTGGGCATCCCCAAGGAAAATATCTTTGTTCTGGAGGATGGTGATATCCTTGAGCTCGGCTCTCAGTCGGCTAAAAAAGCGGGCAGGGTCAGTTCGGGCAATGTTTATGTCGATGGGCTGAGCGTTGGAGACGTTGGTGGCATTGTGCTGCGCAATCGGAGGATGCTGTCGAAGGATGGCATAGTGGTGGCTATCATGGCTATTAACCGGCAGACGGGCAAACTGGTGGGGCGCCCGGATATTGTCACCCGGGGCTTTGTTGATACCAGAGAGTTCAAGGATATGATAGAGGAAAGTCGCAATTTATTAGGGAAGACTCTGGACCATACCAGTGTGGGCACTGCGGAGTGGAGTTTTATCAATGCTAAGGTTAGAGATACACTGGATAAGTTCTATTATGAGCGGACCAAGCGTCGTCCCATGATTCTTCCCTTTATGGTGAAGGTGTAATTCCGAGGTTTTCGGGGTAGGAAGGCTATGCCGAGACGAAAAGGCGAAGTAAAAAAAGGCGATGTAAACATTGACGTTGAACACGGCAAAAGACGCCACCGCCGCAGGTCATTCTGGCGCGGGCTCCTCCACTTTCTAAGTGGGCTCTTCCATTTTCTATGGGTGATGCGCTATTTCATCCTGCTGGCGATAGTCGGGGTGCTTGCCTACTTGAAGCGGTCTGATTTATTGGCTCTATTTGGCTGGGGGCTGCTCTTTATTGGGGCGGCTATTATCTTTCTGATTGTTCAGATAAGACGACGGAAGCTGCTCTCCTGCATTTTGCGGGCGAATCGCTGGCTGGGGAGCATCGCCTTAATTCTGGCTGTCTGGGGAATACTGGGCTTTCTTGAGCGGGGTGGCAGCTTTGGCAGGGATATCATTGATTACCCAGCGCCGGAGATTATCGGCATTCTCCGTGTCTTCGGGTTAATTTTCGTTGGCATTTTACTGGTGGCGCCCAAGGCTTGTTTTCGAGCCATGTTGAAATTCATTTCCCTGATACGTGAACAGTTTAAAAAGCGACCCATCCCCAAGTATCTGGAGAAGCAGCTCCGCGAGGAGCAGCTTCACCCTAGACCTCCTTTTGAGGAAAAGCCGGCGATGCTGCCGGAGATGGCAAAGCCAGCAATGCGACCGGA
>CAZUSN010000116.1:2950-4625 GCA_964623035.1 uncultured Dehalococcoidaceae bacterium
TTGAGGAAAAGCCGGCGATGCTGCCGGAGATGGCAAAGCCAGCAATGCGACCGGAGAAATTAATCCCTAAATCTCCGCTGGTAACACCACCGGAAAGGGAAGCGGTGGCTGCTGAAGTTACTCCGCCCAAATCGCCACAGGAATTACGGCAGATGGCTCAGCAGGTGTGGAAGAAGTATGGTCAGTCAACCGATTTAGTTGTCGTTGATGGCTGGCGTTTGCCCCCAATCGATATTCTGGACCGGATTCCCGAAATTGAGTTCAGCGAGGCAGATAATGTGCGGAGAGCCAAGATTATTGAAGATGCCCTGTCCAGCTATGGTGTTGAGGCTAAAGTGGTGCAGATAAATGCTGGTCCCACGGTTACTCAGTTTGGTGTGGAGCCGGGCTGGGATAGAAAGATAAAGGAAAGAAGAGAAAGGGATAAAAATGGCGATGTCAAGGTGACGCTGGAGGAGGTATCCCGGACCAGAGTTAAGGTCGAGAGGATTACTTCACTGGCGAATGACCTGGCGCTGGCACTGGCAGCACCAAGTATCAGGATTGAGGCTCCAGTACCAGGTAAATCAATGGTCGGCATTGAAGTGCCCAATACCAGCGCCAGCGTGGTCAGTCTGCGCGGGGTGATTGAGAGCAGCGCTTTTCAGAAATTAGAGGCGAGGTCGAAACTGGCGTTAGCTTTAGGTAAAGGCGCCGGCGGTGAAGCAATAGCTGCTGACCTGTCCCGAATGCCCCATATCCTTATTGCCGGAGCTACCGGCAGTGGTAAGACAGTCTGTCTCAATACTATTGTCTGCTGTCTGATGATGTACAATACGCCTTTTGGTGTCCGCTTCATTCTGGTTGACCCCAAGCGGGTTGAGCTAACCCCTTATAACAGCATACCTCATCTGGCTACTCCAGTCATTGTTGATACCAATAAAGCCCTGAGTGCCTTGCGCTGGCTCAACCAGGAGATGGACCAGCGGTATCAAAAATTAGCTGCCTCCGGGGCGCGCAACATTGAGGGTTACAATAAGAATCGGCATGGCAATGAGAAACTGCCTTACATGGTGCTGGTCATTGATGAGCTGGCTGATTTGATGATGGCGGGATTTGACGAGGTGGAGCATATCCTCTGCCGCTTAGCCCAGCTTGCTCGAGCTACCGGCATACACCTGGTGGTAGCCACGCAGCGTCCCTCGGTGGATGTGGTCACTGGCTTGATTAAGGCGAACTTCCCCACCCGCATCAGCTTTGCTGTTACCTCTCAGGTGGACTCGCGCACCATCCTTGATGGTGCTGGTGCGGAAAAGCTTTTAGGCAGGGGCGACATGCTCTATATGCCCACTGAAGCAGCCAAGCCCAAGCGTTTGCAGGGGTGCTTTGTCTCCGATGCTGAGGTGGAGAGGCTGGTCTATTTCTGGAATAGTCAGCAGCCGGAAGAAGTCGCCCAGCTAAAGGTTGAGGAGCTGGTTTCACCGGCGGCGCTGGTTGCCACCAAGGGAGTTCGTCCGGAGGACCCGCTGATGGAGGCTGCCCGTGAGCTAGCCAAACAGCATAAGCACATCTCAACTTCTTTTCTGCAGCGGCGTCTGCACATTGGCTACCCCCGCGCCGCCCGCCTCATGGAGCAGCTTGAGGAGGAGGGATTTAAGAGGGAGGAGAAGGAAGGGGAAGAGGGGGAATAATGGGT
>CAZUSN010000117.1:0-4568 GCA_964623035.1 uncultured Dehalococcoidaceae bacterium
GGACCAGTTAGCGCCTGGATGCCAGCATATTGAATGAAGGATGCGGTGCAGGATACGCTGTTCGTAATCAAACGTACCACAGGTTCAACCAGTTCCGGTGGCATAACAGCATACCCCAAACGCCAGCCGGTCATGGCGTATGTTTTGGAAAAGCCGTTCAGCAGAATGGTTTTATCCAGCATCCCGGGCAAACTGGCAATGCTAAAGGGTTTTCCCTTATAGACAATATGTTCATATACCTCGTCGGAAAGAACCGTAATATCACGATTTTGAACAATCTCAGCTACGGCGCGAATGTCATCTTCCTCTAAAATGCCGCCGGTCGGGTTGTGCGGAGAATTAAGGACAATCAACTTGGTGCGTGGGGTAACCTTGGACTTTAACTCTTCCACATCAAAACGAAAATCGAGTTCTTCACGAAGGCGAACAGGCACCGCCTTAGCCCCAACGAAGTTTATCATTGATTCATAAATCGGATATAGCGGGTTGGGATATATAGCCTCATCCCCTTTGTCCAGAAGCGCCAGAATTGAGTAGAACATTAAGGGTTTAGCACCAGGTGTTATGATAACACGCATTGGGTCAATAGGAACGCCTCGTGCTCTCTCCATCTCTTTGGCGATTTCAACACGCAGTGGCAGTATCCCTTGAGAATTACAGTAGTGAGTGTAACCTTTGTTCAGCGCCTCAGTGGCGGCATCACGGATATTCTGAGGGGTATCAAAATCAGGCTCGCCAATTTCAAGGTGAACTATATCCTTACCTTTGGCTTCAAGAGCTTGAGCCCGCGCCAAAACCTGAAAGGCGGTCTCCGTTCCCAGCCTCGCCATTTTATCAGATAATTTCATGGTCGATTCCTCCAGGGGCATAGTTGCTTAATCACTCTTTGCTTTATAGTATATCCGACTGCCAGATGTCAATGCCAGTATTACTGGCAACATCCAACCTGTCAAATCTAAGAGAGGAGGAAACAAAGCAATGAGATTAACCGGTGGAGAAATCATCGCGGAATATTTAATTAAAGAAGAGACCTGAGTCAACCTTCCACATGAGCCAAGAAACAGCTCTGGTCTTTTACTATTATCAAGTAAATTCCAGATTTTGTTACTACTATACTTGGGACAGTATCTCTTCTATCTGTTCATCAGTCAGGGTTTCGTATTTATCTTTTTGCACCAGCTCATCCCGATATGGCACCCGGCAGACACTGAAACGGAAGTCATCATCATAAGGGCGGTCTCCCGAGAACGGAAAAGTGGTTGGCCTGATGACCACGTCAGGAGTGTAGTACCAGGCGATATCATATACTTCCTCGGGATATGCGCCGAGGAAGACCATTTTCCCCTGATATTTTTTCCCGACACCGATAAAGACACAGGGAACCACATGGTCAACTTTCCAACCTATGTCCTTTAAAGCATCAATGGCAAGAGTCTTTAAAATCCACGGGTCAAAGTTGATTTCCACATTAAAGTGAACGTGGTTATAAAGAGGGTCTTCAACATGCCGCAGACCTTTCTTCCAATGAGCCGACTGGAAGTACTTCTCTATCTCCCGCTCTTCCTTGGGACCAACACATTTGAAATCAAACTGTTTGTAGTAGTTATCCATGTATTTCTTGCCCCAGGTATCGATATTCTTCCCACCCTCACCAAATTTTTTCGGGTCGGCTGGTTCCATGGCTACTACGTCTGGATTATATTTCCAGAACCAATCCATGTGTGGGGTATAAAGCGCTCTATCAGGATTGTGGGGATGAACGTTGTGGGCAGCAATGACACCTTCTGTTCCAGGAGTGAGCATGTCTATTTTCCTATCCAGTGGCACCCCTTTACGGGCAAAGTAGCCGGTAAATAACTTGTCAATAGATTCCGGGGCTATCTTGTTCCAGACGAACATGTGGGTGTGGTATAGCTCTTCCTCCGTCTGAGTCACATGGCGCATATATTCCTGCCACTGAGCGGATTTGAAGTAATTAACTACCGCTTTCACCAGACCATCTTTTGGCATAGTTCCTTTTCCCTCCTCTTTTTTGATTTATTCAGGTAATATCATATAAGCCTCTGAAAAGGCTTGTCAAACTGGTTTTTTAGCGTTTGCGGATGAATTTTTGTACTGTTCTGGCGCCTCTATCGATTTTAGCGAATGTCTTGGCAACCTCGCCGACATAGATATCACCTCTGGAGTCAACAGTGAGGGCGTGTGGTGCCAGGAACAAAGCTGTTTCCTGACTTTCCCCCTGACTGCCCCAGCGGGCAAGCAACTTTCCCTTGATATTAAATATGCTCACTCGCTGGGTTAGCTCAGAGACGTAAACGATCTGGTCTTTGTCAATGACTACACCAGTCGGTCGGCTAACATCAGTCCACTGGTCAAGGAATTTTCCCTTGGCATCGAATATCTGGAGCCGGTGGTTCTCACGGTCAGGTACCCACACCCGGTCATCTTTATCGACCCAAACTGAATGGGGAAGGCGGAACTGACCTGGACCAGCACCGGGTTCCCCCCAGGACAGAATCAGTTTGCCGTCAGGTGAGAACTTGTGCACTCTGGCATTGCCGTAACCATCAGAGACAAAAATTTCACCTGAAGATGACACGGCAACCCCGGTCGGGCGATTAAATGGCGGACCGGCTTGTTTGATGGTGTGCAGGCAGGCAGTCATCGTCAAGCCGGGGGTATGCACAAAACCGGTGTCTGACGGCTGGTCTTTGTTGCCCAGTACCATAAGCAGTTTCCCCTCGGGAGTGAATTTAGAGACGGTGTGGTGTCCGTCATCGGTGCAGTAGACAGACCCATCAGGACCAACAGTGCTGCCGTGAGCTCGTTGGAAAAAGCCCTCACCCCAAGAGGTCAGCAAGTTGCCTTTGCGGTCAAACACCATTACCGGGTGCTCACTCCGGTTCAAGATATATACCCTGTCCTGGGCATCAACAGCCAAACCACAGACATCAAAGAATGACCACCCTTTGGGGAGCTTCGCCCAGCCATCATCTAATTCGTAGGTGTATTTGCCGCTACCAAATGACATATTTTATCCTCCTGTTTTGATTTAATTATGGCATTCTGTGTTAGTTTATAGTTGCACAGTCGGTAAAATCAGGGCAGGGAGTAAGTTGACATAAAGTGCTACAGATAGGCGTTTTATCTACCCGATTGTAAGGGTAATGGCTGGAAATGTCAAACAAAATGTTGACGCTTATTCATCATGTAACCTATGATATTATGAGAAACAATGATAATGTCGGCAACTCAGGCAATCATTGCCCAAAGGAAAATTTTCCTTCAACATAAGGTCATCTTAGGAAAAAGTTTCACCATAAGGAGGATATATGGGATTTAAAGACAGGGTAACCCTGGTTACCGGAGGCGCAGAAGGTATTGGCAGAGCTATTGCCGAGGGTTTTGCCAGAGAATCTGCCGATGTCGTAATCATAGATAAAGCAGAGGAGAAAGCCAAACGTACTGCCAGCGAGATAAAGTCGAGAGGCGGCAAAGCCTCAGTGGTGAAGTGTGATGCCACTAAGCCTCAGGAAGTAAAGGATGCAGTGAAACAAATAATAGATAAATGGGGCAGAATCGATATCCTGGTAAATAACATCGGCTGGAATGAAGTTATTCCTTTCTTAGAATCTGATGAGGCACTTTGGTATAAATCTCTGGATATCAATTTGTTGGTTCCAATGCGCTTCTGTCACGCTGTCTTACCTCATATGATAAAGCAAAAGTTTGGCAGAATTGTTAATATTGCCTCTATTGCGGCAAGGCAACCACGGCCATTAGCCGTAGCCTACAGTGCTGCCAAGGCAGGGGTTATCGCCATAACCAGATCGCTTGCCGTTGCCATGGCTCCTTATAACATAAGAATCAATTGTGTTGCTCCGGCTATTGTTGATACCCAATTGCTTAGAGAACAAGCTCCGCCTGAGCACCTTGACCCCATATTGAAACAGAGCACATTGGGACGATTAGGAAAACCTGAGGAGATAGCCGCCGCGGTGCTTTTCATGGCTTCAGACGAAGCATCATACATCCTCGGTCAGACGCTACATGCTGATGGCGGAAACTGCATGCTTTGACCTCGGCAGAGAACTAAAAGCCCGAGAAGGAATAAGGTTAAATGCTAAAGCCGCCGTCAACAGTCAGGGTATGTCCGGTGACATAGCTGGAGACATCGGAAGCTAAATATAGAGCAGCTCTGGCGATGGTATCTGGTTCGGCAAGATAACCCAGCGGCACGGTAGCTTCAATTCGCTTATGGTCCTTGGGGTCGCTCCACAGGCGCTCGTTGAGTTGCGTCTTGATCCAACCGGGGGCGATAGCATTAACTCGAATATGGTATGACGCGAATTCCAGAGCCATCACCTGGGTCATCATAATAACCCCGGCTTTGGAAACGCAGTAGGCGACTCTATCCCGGCTGGCGGCAAGACCTCTAATTGAAGACATATTTATGATATTGCCCTGCTTCCGTTCAATCATCTTCTTGACCACCGCCTGTGAGCAAAGGAGATAGCCTTTTAGATTGGTATCCATAACCCGGTCCCATACTTCTTCACTGTGTTCAA
>CAZUSN010000118.1:0-2320 GCA_964623035.1 uncultured Dehalococcoidaceae bacterium
AATATGCCGTGTTCACCGGGATTCTTGCCGGTAATTATGGAGCTCAAGGCTACCGAGGAAATATCTGGAATGGAAGATTCCATTTGCTGGAAGACACCGCTTTTGATGAGTGTCTTGGTGTGAGGCATGACGCCGCTTCCGGCAAGGTCACGTATGAGGTGATATGGCATGCCATCAATACCAATGATTACCATTCGTTTTGAGTTTCGCGCCATAGCTATTTATCTAAAACCTTTCTTATCGACCGGCTTCTTTCCTTGAGGCGATATAAGCATTAACCTCAATGAGCTGCTCTAATGTACCCACATCGAACCAGGCACGGAGGTCGAGCAAATAGGCTGCCAGAATAGGCTTTTTCCCTTTTGCCAGCTTTTCGATGAAGTTCCTTTCCAGGCTTGTTTCAGGCTTTTTGGGAAGGAATTTGCCCATGTTGGAGAGGACAAAATCGCTATCGAAGACATAAATCCCGGCATTTATCGGCGGATTCTCAGCAATATTTTCGAGGTTTGGCTTTTCCATAAAACCACGGACAATCTTAAAACCACCGACCTCTTCAAGCTGACCAACACCGAATCTGGTCGCTTTTTCTCTTTCTAATATAACGAATGCCATGGTTATGGCGGTATCCAATGCTTTTTTGCAATTCTGGTGGTATTCGATAATTTGGGAAAGATTTAGTTGGGGTGAAATTTCCCCATTAGCTAATTTGCGGGTGATGACATAGTCCGCATAACAGACAAGGAAATCTTCTTCCAGCCGGTCTATTGAAATTATCTGGTCCAGGGCATGTCTCAGGTCGCCGCCGGTCCCCCAGCCTTTACCCTTGATGACTTCGATATCAAGGTCTGGGTTGGTATACTCAACTTTGTATCCCAGTCGCCCGAACAAATCTATGATTTCGGTAAGGTATGGCTTCCTCTTCTTGAGGTAGCCTTTCAGGGTAGTGGCTATGGCGTTATTTCTGACCACAAGATAGAGTTTATCGATTTCCGGTGCGCCGCCAAACCAGGAGAGCATGTATTCTAAAATTGGAATGCCACCGATTTGCTGGAAAATTTTAGGGAAAAGATAGGTGAAAGGATAGCAGCGGGTCCCTGCACCAGCCGCCAGCATGATTGCTTTCACAGATAAGCCTCCTGTACTATCTACTTTCGGGCGGTGTACTCGAAAATTTTTACTGCGGGGATGCCACCCACGCCCGGCTGCACTTTCAATATACTGGAGCTATAGATCAGTTTGTAGTTTTTCAACGCTTCCAGGGGTACCGGGCTGATAAATGGATTGTCACTTACTATTTGGTGATTGCCTGACTGCTGGCTTGAAATAAAGGCAGTTGCCTCTTCATAACTTGTAAACTTATGAACATCGGTGATGAGCTTAATCTTAATAGATTGGTCTTGAACCACTTTTTCCTCATAGGAGATTACAATTGATTCTTTAGGAGTTACCGCTTGCCCATCAAAGTTGTATAGTCTGCTGACCATGGAGCGAAAGTATGCTGGGTGAAAAAGCTGCACTGGTGTCAGTTTGCCTTTCTCTTGGGATATGTAGTAAATATCGAAAAATTCCGTTTGTTCTCTTTCTGCCCAGTTAGCTAATGCCCAGAACTTGCCGCCCGCTGTCTGATAGTCAATGATGATGTAAGAAGAACCCAATTTGTCCATTATCGCCTTCTCTGGTATTATTTCCTCTTCCCATTTTGTTTTCCAATTTACTTCCTGGGTGGAATCTTCATTCTGGGAGACAAAGAATTTAGCCACATACTTTCCGCCAGGGCCGGGGGTGACATTTGCCGGTCGGTGGGCAATACGGGCTATCCAGTAGCCATAGTCAACCCAGGCCATTACCCCATAAGCTGATTCGGGGTATTCATATTTTCCCCCTGGAGGAGGTTCGTAGAGCTGGTAATAGGCGACAGGGTCACCAAAAGGCTCGGGTGTATTTTCCTCTAACCAAGATAGAGAGTTTAGCCAGGCTCTATCCGGGGCAAACTCTGTTTGGGAAGCAGCAGCCATCGCCGGGAAAATATTGGGGAAAAATACCAAGAAAAAGACAATAATCGCGCCCAAAGCCATGTTCAGGTGTATGAGAGTAAGTCGGGACCTTTTCTTTGGTCTCTTTTTCAGCTTGGCTTTTTCTTGCTTTAATTTTTCTGATGCTTCCACTGGCTTGGCTATTGTTTCCTTAAAGCCGGTAAATTTAAGAACCGCCCAGGAGAGATAGCCAGAGAGTAAAGCAACGTTGGCGGCAAAATAGTAAGCGAAGCGGCGCTGTCCAAAAGTGGCTAGCAGTATTATCAGGCTCCAGACCAGCAGGATGT
>CAZUSN010000118.1:2330-4486 GCA_964623035.1 uncultured Dehalococcoidaceae bacterium
CTTCAGCATTGTCCTGTTTGCGAATAAATCTTCTATAAATAATCAAGTAGAGCAAAAGACCAACAGAAAGGAAAAAACTGCTGGTGAAATTACCCCAGACCAGCCGAAGGGTGAATTTGCCTTGGGGGAGAAGTATGGGCTGCATTTCGATTATGGTACGGGTACCGCCCCAGGAGAAGATGGACAATCTGTGAAGTGCTGTCTGGAAGAGTGAAGGTGAAATAGCAAAGAGGATGACCAGTCCCAAAGCTCCCAGACCAACCAGTGCTAGAGGATAATAGGCTGGTCTAATTTGCCTGCTTTTCATTAATCGGGAGGCAACGTTCAGCAGTATCGGCATAAGTGAAGCGACAATCAGGGAAACCCAGTAAAGGACGCTCTGTGAGAAAAGCAAATATATTATCAGCGCCGTCAGAAAGAGGACAACACCCACCGGCACCAGATAGTCAGTTGATTGTTGCTTCAGGTGGTCAATAGTAAACTGTATGACTAAGTATAAGCCGATGATGAAGACAAAGAGCAGTGCTCCAATCCAGGTGATGAAGTAGATTCCCAAAAAAAGGCCAGCCAGCATGCTATAAATCAGGGGTCTGCGGAGCGTTGCCCAGTCCCGACTTTGCAGATGGTTTAAGGTTACTCCTTTTTTATGGGCAGCTTTTATGGCGAAGATGAGGAACATCATGGTGGTGGTGGTAAACAATACTTCGGCAATATGGTGGTCAGTGGAGCCCAGCATTGAGCGCCCCATATATTCACCGGGCAGTATGGCGATTAGACCGGCTGAGAGCACCCCAACCCAGCGACTGAATAGCTCTTTGCCAATGAAATAAACCGGGATAACCATCAAGGCAGCCAGGACTGCCGGGAAGTACACCGCGATGGTATCAACAGTATGCTGGGTTGGTGAACCCAAACCAATGACCCAGATAATTCCCGCCAGTAACCAGTTAAAAAAATGGATATTATCTATTCTGATGCCGAAAGGGAAAAGTAGATAGGGGTCAAAGTCGGTAAGATGGGGGAAATTATGGAGGAGGTTGTCCACCAAACGCATTTGGAAATAACCATCAACCGTGGTAAACCTTATCCACTCACCACTGAATACCTCATTATAAGGGAAATAAACTCGAAAGAAGAGGGCAACGCCGAAGAGTAGAGTCAGTAATATGCCTATAATAAGTTTTGGGAGAAGATTATTCTCTCTGAACTTTAGCTCTTCACTCACTTTTCAATCCAAAGGTGTGATTTCATTAATATAGTTAATATCGCACTGGGCATTGATTTGTCAAACTACTTCTGGAAGCAAAATAAGAAAATTTGTCGAAAGTTTGCACAAAGTCATCAGCTTTTTCCATATTTAAGGAAAGCTCGGGTTTTTTTCCTGTACAGCAATGTCCAGGTAAACCAGATAAGTATCGCTGCCCCTATTAGCTCTGGAAGATAAACTGCAGGCTCGGTGAGCAGGGCTTGGAAGATATTTGTTACCCAGTCACTGAGGTCTACTCTCTTGAAGTCAAGACCGAATAGCGGCCAGAGCAAAGTTTGAGGTGTAAGCCACATCTGGTCTAAGATGAGATGAAAGAAGATACCAAGGGAAAGCGCGAGAGCCCACGTTTTGCCAGAGCGCTTATAAAAGTAAAGCCCAATAACCGTAACCAAGATAAGAAAAAGGAGCGTGTGGCAAAAGATTCTGCCGTTACTAAAAGTTTCTCTAAAGAAGTAAAGCCCGATAGGCTTATCAATTATGTCTGGCAGAAGGGAACCAATGAGGAGAAACCTTATGTCTAGTCTGGATTTTCTAAGTAAAGGAGGGTTTGCTGTTTCTCCTTCTGCGGCTTTTGAGATGCGTTTGCTTCCCAGCAGACCAGATAAAAGTTTTGTGGCGCCAAGTGCAATTCCAACATGTCCGAATACTAACATTCCGTCTCTTCTCTAAGTTGTCTTGCCATTTTAGGTAACGTTGGTGATAATTGTCAACAGTTGGAATCAATGAAAATTTTTGCCGGTTACTTTGAACGGGAAGGTGATTGATTCGTTTGACAAAGGGGTGATTTCAGGCTTAAAATATTTTAACTTGGCGGGAGTAATTCAGTGGTAGAATGCCTGCCTTCCAAGCAGGTTGTCGCGGGTTCGAGTCCCGTCTCCCGCTCCACAAA
>CAZUSN010000119.1:0-4461 GCA_964623035.1 uncultured Dehalococcoidaceae bacterium
GATGTCCCCTGGCTTTAGCCCGGACATCTCGTAGGCCTCTTTGGCGGCGTAGCGTGTCGCCTCGAAGTAGGTCAGGCTGTCGGCGGCATGCAAACCGCGACCGCTACCCTGCCCGATGGCTTCTCTGGCAATAATCTCCGCATAGCCTCCGGTGCCAACTACCTTAGCTTTTTCCCCTAACTCTCGCTGAATCCGGGCCAGGATGCCTTCCACCAGACCAACATAGCCGTAAATAATCCCTGATTGCATCGCGGAAATGGTATTGGTGCCGATAACACGTTTGGGTCGGGCAAGCTCCACACGGGGCAGCATTGCCGTACGTGTAAATAGCGCTTCAGCAGCAATCCTTATCCCTGGGGCGATGACTCCGCCCAGATAATCACCTTCCTTGGATACGACATCGAAGGTAGTGGCAGTGCCCAGGTCAGTGATGATGAGCGGGCCACCATAAAGCTGATGGGCAGCGGCAGCATTGACAATGCGGTCAGCACCAACCTCTCTGGGATTGTCCATCCGAATGCGCACCCCCGTCTTGACTCCAGCACTGACCACCAGCGGTGAAAGGTGAAAATACTGCTGGAGAAATTCTTCAAAAGTGGCGACAATAGGCGGCACCACACTGCACAAGGCTGCTTCACTGATATCAGCTATCTTCAGGTTCTGATGCTGCAATAAGTTCAGAAGTAGTGCTGCGTACTCATCGGGCATACGGTGAATATTTGTCGCCATGTGCCAGGCGGCACGAAGCTCATCACCTTCAAACACCCCAAAGGTAGTATCAGTATTACCGATATCAATGGTTAACAACATCGTAGTTCTCTTTTACATTCTACATCAAAAGTATTTCTATTTGCTCTCTTCGGTCTCTTTTAGCCTTTTAATCACCACCGGCAGCGCCGATAATAAGTCAGTAGCCATCATACCGGCATGGCCAATAATGTCTTTTACTATCTCTCCAGCTTTACCATGAAGGTAGACACCAAGGGCAGCGGCATCAAAGAGTGAGAGCCCCTGCGCCATAAGGCCAGCTATTGCGCCAGCAAGCACGTCTCCGGTTCCGGCCGAGGCCAGTCCCGGATTGGCGATAGGACTGATTCGGCAGTGCCCGTCTGGAGCAGCGATAACGGTGTAGGCTCCTTTTAAGACGATAGTTTTATGCCACTTGGAAGCTAAGCCCCTGGCGATGCCCGCCCGGTCTGACTGTATTGCAGCAACGGTCAACCCACTCAGTCTGGACATTTCCCCGGGGTGTGGGGTAATTATGGCATCAATGGTGAGATGCCGCCACCAGTTGGGGGTTTTAGATAGGGTATTGAGGCCATCAGCATCCAGAATCAGCGCCGGTAGTTCTGGCTGGGAAAGCACGGAGTTGATGAATTCAATAACTGGTTGGCTCTGTCCCAGACCGCAACCGAGCAGCAGGACATCATAATTGCTGAACTGCTGGCTGATTAGCTCGGCAGCTTGAGGAGAGATAATGCCGGGCTGAGATTCAGGCAGAGGAAGGTAAGTTGTTTCCGTCAGCTTGGTAGCCAGGATAGGCTGTAAGCTGGCCGCCGTGGCCAGGGTGGCTAATCCAGCGCCGACTCGCATCGCCCCATTACATGCCAGGTAGGCAGCACCGATGTAGTTTATGGAACCAGCCACCACCAGTACCCTGCCAAAAGTGCCTTTATTGGCGTTGAGGGGGCGCCTGGGGAGAGCAGTGTCAGCCCATTCATCGGTGATAAGCTCGGTAGTTATCTCGTCAGCGAGATGGCCTGGTATGCCGATATCAACAATGCTCAGTTTGCCCACCCTCTCCGCCCCGGGGAAGCTGAATAGTCCTAACTTGGGGAAAGCGAGGGTAATGGTATTATCGGCATAGGGACACGCCGGGTCCACAGTACCGTCATCGGCGTTGAGCCCTGACGGCAAATCGACGGCTATAATCTTAAGCTTCGGGTTTTTGCTTTTGGCTTGAGCTACTCTTTCCAGCACTTGCGAGAAGACCCCCGTGAGCGGACGGGCTTTGCCAGTGCCAAAGAGAGCGTCTATAACACAGGTGGCTGAGGAGAGCAATTCCTCAAATTTGTCCAGATTTTCATCCTCGGCTGCCTCAATGCAGGTTATCTTTCGTTGCCGGACTAGCTCAAGGTTGGTGTCATTTGAGGGTCGCTGGCCGCAGAGGTAGAGGCTGACCTTGGCTCTCCAGTCGTGCAAGTGGCGGGCAGCAACCAGCCCATCCCCACCATTATTGCCGGGACCAATGAGTAACAGGATAAGTTGCTGGTCAATAGTGCCCAGGATGCGCCGGGTTTCTTCGGCGATGGCTTTGCCGGCATTTTCCATGAGCACGTCGGTGGGCAAGCCAAACTTGGCGCACTCCTGGTCAATCCTGCGCATCTGCTCGCTGGTGACAATTTTCATCATAAGACACTCCGCTATTGCTGCTTTGAAGTGTAGCAATATCCTGGGATGTGGTCAAGATAGGGGAAGCAAGAAAAGGGGACAAAGCCTCTTTTCACTCCTCCTTACGGCATGCGCCTATCATCTTGAAGCTAGCTGTGCCTCGTATTCTTTCTTCCCCGCCTCGTGCCTTTTGATGTGTTCCTTCATCATTTCCCTGATGGGGAGATTATAAGGACACCGCTCCTCGCATTCACCGCACTCATTACAGTTGAGTGCCTTTTCAAATGACGCAGCAAATTTCCCCGTGTACAGCCTGACCAGCGGCAAACGCTTGGCGAGGTTCGGAAATGACATCACATCTGAGATTGGTATTTCCACTGTGCAGGGCTGGCAGTAATCGCAACGGCGGCAGAATCTGGTACCCAGTTCCAGCTTGACCTGCTTCATTTTCCGCTTCTCCGCCGCGGTCATCTTCCACGACCCCTCTGCTATCTGAATAATCTCCTCTATCTCTGGTACCTTTTCTATGCCCGGGATTATCAGCACATCGGAAAATCGTTGGAGGAGATATTTGATGGCAACAGCGGCATCATCTATCATGCCCCCGGCCAGTGGTTTCATGGCGATGAAGCCGACATCGCGCTGCCTGGCTAAGGAAAGAAGTTCACCCGTGCCTTCGTAATCCATGAAATTCAATGGGAACATGATTGTTTCGAAGCAACCCGATTTCACTGCCTCTTTGGCGATATCAATCTGGTGCGAGGTGATGCCGATGTGTTTCACTATCCCTGCTTTTTGGGCTTCTTCTACCACTGCCCTGGGCCCATCAGGGTCAAGGATTACCTTCAGGGCTTTTTGGTCACTGACATTATGGAACTGGTACAGGTCGATGTATTCCACGCCAAGCCTTTGCAAGCTCAGTTTAAGATGGTTGGCTATCTCCTCACGGGTTCGGGCCAGTGATTTTGTTGCCAGGATAAGCCCTTCGTGCCGCCCCCCGAGTGCCTTGCCAATGTGCTCTTCGCTGTTGGTGTAGCCGTTGGCGGTATCGAGAAAGTTGATGCCCAGCTCCAGGCATCTGTTGACCACGGCAATGGCTTGCTCTTCAGACACTCTCTGAATGGGGATACCCCCAAACCCGATTTTAGTGACCATCAGTCCGGTTTTGCCTAGCCTTATCTTCTCCATTATTCCCCTCACCTTTTGTTGATAATATTTAGCATTGCTTGATAGAATTCCTCAGGACTTTTGTCCAGAGAAAGCTTCTCCATAGGACACATATCTTCCCTATCAGCTCTCTGGATACAGGGTACAATTCTGCTGAAATGATATTTGATGCCGTATTTTTTTAAGGTTTTGATAGCTAACTGACTGCCCAGCGGGCTGAATACCTCACAGCAGTCTGCCTTGATACAGAGCAGGGCTGCCGCGTTGCCGATTATCTTATCAAAGATGACCACCTGCTGGTGGTCGGAGGCAAACCGACCAAGGTATTCAAGTAAGGGTAATAATCGGTCTTTAGCCGAGGAGAAAATTAGTTGGTCGCCTTCATACACCCGGAGGGCATCATCGCTGGTCAGGAATTCATGGAACAAACGCACATACATCTCTATTACCCTATTGTAAACTGGTGAGCCTGCTGCTGACAAACCAAGCAGCAACCAAGTTCCGGTTGAGTTTTCTTCAATTCAGCCTGGTTATCGGCTGATACGCAAGCTGGCGCTTTTGAGCAGGTTTTCCACCTCTTGCAACGTTGACCAGTTGGCGTCTCCGGGACTGGAATGTTTTAACGCCGAATAGGCATTGCCGTATTTTACCCCTTTGTCCACATCCCCGGTAAGATAACCATAGATAAAGCCGGCGGAAAAGGAATCGCCAGCGCCAACCCGGTCTATAATCTCCACATCATAGGTCTTGTCATCATAAATTTTCCCTGCCGAATAGGCGATTGCCGACCAGCGATTCCGCAGCACCGAGATGTCTTCTCGTAGCGTGATGCAGACTACCTCAAATTTGAATTTCTCTGCCAGCTTCCTGGCTACTTCCTGATAAGTCTCTGCACTGATGTCC
>CAZUSN010000120.1:0-4443 GCA_964623035.1 uncultured Dehalococcoidaceae bacterium
ATGCTTCCGGTATCGGCTTCATCCACCTCCTCACGGTGATTGGCGTGCATTAGGAGCAGTCGCCCGATGCGCTCTCGTTTGCCTCGAGTGGCGTTGAAGACATGATTGCCGACCTTCACTCTTCCTGAATAGACCCGGAAATAGACCAGCCTGCCGACAAAGGGGTCAGAGACTGCTTTAAAGGCTAACGCCGAAAAGGGGGTTTCATCATCAGCAGGACGGGTGACCTCAGTCCCCAGTCTGGTATCAATAGCTATCACCGGGGGCACATCTAGCGGGGAGGGCAAATAGTTGACTATGGCGTCAAGCAAAGGCTGAATGCCTTTATTTCTCAGCGCACTGCCGCAGATTGTGGGCACTCCCTTATTAGCTAAAGTTACCCGCCTTACCGCTTCTCTTAGCTCAGCGGGGGTGAGCTTGCTGCCCTCAAGGTAAGCTTCCAACACCCGGTCGTCATTTTCCGACAGTCTTTCAATCAGATTATGGCGGAGCTCCTCACACGTTGACCTTTCTGACTCAGGAATAGCTACTTCCTTTGGCTCTGAATCCGGGTCCCCGTCAAAGTACCAAGCTTTATCTTCTAAGAGGTCAATAATCCCTTGATATGACTCTCCGCTGCCCAATGGGAACTGTATTGGCAGGGGCTTGGCTTTCAAGCGCTGTTCAATCATGGCTAAGGTTCGCTGAAAATTGGCACCGTCTCGGTCCATCTTGTTGATGAAACAGATTCGGGGCACACGATACCGGTTGGCCTGGCGCCATACTGTCTCTGATTGTGCTTCAACGCCATGCACACCATCAAAAACGACTACCCCGCCGTCTAACACCCTGAGGCTGCGCTCTACCTCGGCAGTAAAATCAACGTGCCCCGGGGTATCAATAATATTGATGCGGTGGTCCTTCCAGTAACAGGTGGTCGCCGCCGCCTTGATAGTGATGCCACGTTCCCGTTCCTGGTCCATCCAATCCATCACAGCGGTGCCGTCATCTACCTCCCCAATCTTATAGGTACGACCGGTATAATAGAGTATCCTTTCCGTGACGGTGGTTTTACCGGCATCAATATGGGCGATAATGCCTATATTTCGGATTTTTGCCAAAGGAAAACTTCTCAGCATGGTTCCTGCTCTTACTGATGTTGGGCTTTGTTGAATAACCTTAGCACTAATATTAGACAACCTCTCACCATCTATAATGGGCAAAAGCTCTATTGGCCTCAGCCATTTTATGAGTATCCTCGCGCTTTTTAATGGTGGCTCCTTCTCCCTGCATGGCGTCAAAGAGTTCTGCCGCCAGCCTCTCCGCCATCGATTTACCTTTCCTGGCCCGAGCTGATTTCAATAGCCAGTTTAAAGCCAGGAAAAGGCCACGGTCAGGCTGAACCTCCACCGGTACCTGGTAGGTAGCGCCACCAACGCGACGAGGCTTGACCTCAAGCAGAGGGGTAGCATTCTTTACCGCCTGTTCTAGAGCCGTAACCGGGTCTTTAGAGGCTTGCTTTTCCAGCAAGTCCATAGCACTGTAAATAATCCTCTCTGCGGTCATCTTTTTGCCACACTTCATTACTTTATTGACTAACCTGGCCACAGTTACATTGTGATACTTGGCATCAGGAATTATTTCTCTTTTTATAACTTGACCTCTTCTTGGCATTTTGTCCCCTGTTTTTAGGCAGCCTCTGCCTTTTCTTTAGCCAATTTGCTGCCATACTTGCTGCGACCCTGCCGACGGTTAACCACGCCACTGGTATCTAGAGCACCTCTGATGATATGGTAACGGACACCGGGCAAATCCTTCACGCGTCCCCCGCGAATAAGCACTACCGAGTGTTCCTGAAGCTCATGCCCTTCGCCGGGGATATAGGCGGTTACTTCCATGCCATTGGTCAGCCGTACTCTAGCTATTTTACGCAATGCCGAATTGGGCTTCTTCGGGGTCATTGTCCTGACCTGGGTACATACCCCTCGCTTTTGGGGTGAGCCCTTTCCCTCAATCATCCTGTTCTTCAGCGCATTGTAGGTAAAACGCAAAGCCGGCGCTTTGGTCTTCTTGGTGACCTTTTTGCGCCCTTTGCGAATAAGCTGGTTGATTGTTGGCACTCGTTTCCTCCTCTCCTACAATTTTATTGGATGAGCCTTGGCTCATCCAATAAAGTTTAATGATAGATTGAGCAATCTATCCCAATCTATCAAATATGGCTGAATACCAAATACCAAAAAGTAAATTTACCACAAACTATAATCAGTTGTCAAATATAATTTATTGAATTTGTTTTATCTGCTTTTGCCCTGGCGTAGAGTTCAGCCGCTCTGAAGGAGCTTCTGACCAGTGGTGCTGAGGCGACCTGAGCAAACCCCATATCTTTACCAATGCTTTCGTACTCGGCAAACTCCTCAGGGGAAATAAACCTGACCACGGGATGGTGCTTTGGAGAAGGCTGAAGGTATTGACCGATGGTCAGCAGGTCGCAGTCGGCTTCCCTTAAGTCGCTCATGACCTCAATGACTTCTGTTTTGGTTTCCCCCAGTCCTAACATCAAGCCAGACTTGGTAACTATTTTCGAGTCCAGTTTTTTCACCATGAATAAGAGTTCCAGCGAACGGTCATAATCTGCTCCTAGTCTGACCTCCGGGTAAAGGCGGGGAACTGTTTCAACGTTGTGGTTGATAACCTCGGGACGGGCTTCAATTACCATTTTAAGCGCTGCTACCGAGCCGCGGAAATCCGGTATCAGAACCTCCACGATAGCATCTTTCCGATTCCCGTGAAGTAGCCTGATTGTCCTGGCAAACTGCAAGGCACCACCGTCGGCAAGGTCATCCCTGGTGACCGAAGTGATGACAACGTAGCTCAGCCCCAGCCTCTCCACAGCTTCAAGTAAATGCCGGGGTTCTTCCTCATCGACTGGAGAAGGGTGACCTTTCTTTACCGCACAGAAGGTGCAATGCCTGGTGCAGACATCGCCAAGGATGAGAAAGGTGGCAGTACCATGGGAAAAACACTTCCCGATGTTGGGGCAGTGGGCGCTTTCACAGATGGTATGCAGCCTCTGGGCATCGAGAAGCCCCTTCATGCTTGACATAATCATCGGGTCAGCAAGCTTCTGTTTAAACCAGGGTGGCAGTCTTCCTTTTGACATGGTATCTTTCCGGTATATCGGTCCTTAATTCCAGTTGAACATCGAAAATTTCGGAGAAATGAGCCAATAATCTTTCCCTCACCGCTTCCATTGGTATCTCCTGTCCCAGGAGATGTGCCATTGAGGTCGCTTTTCGATTGGTGAAGCCGCACGGGTTTATCAGTGAGAATCTGGCTAAATCCGTGTTGACGTTAAGGGCAAAACCGTGCATGGCGACCCACTTCCGGATGCTGAGTCCGATGGCGGCAATCTCCTCATCCTTTACCCAGACCCCGGCGTGACCGCTATCTCTGCCGGAACTTATGGCAAAGTCATTCAGCGTCCTGATGAGCACTTCCTCTAGGTTATGAAGATACTGGTGGGCGTCTCTCCCCCGTTCCCTCAGGTCGAAAATGGGATAGCCGACTATCTGTCCGGGTCCGTGGTAGGTGACATCCCCGCCACGGTCGGTAAAGACCAGGGACACACCTTCCTCGGCTAGTTGTGCTGGAGAAGCCAGGACATTTTCCAGCTTACCTGATTTGCCCACGGTAATTGTGGGAGGATGCTCCAGAAGAAGAAGAGTGTCCTCTATCCGATTGTTTAACCTCTCGTAGAGAAGCTTCTGCTGCAGATGGTAGGCATCATCATAAGCAATTTGTCCAAGCTGGTAAACAGAGCACCGCATCCTTAATTATCCCATTCACTACCTGTTTTTGGAGAGAAAATGTATTGTCTCTCCGGTGACATCCAGCGCCGCCTCCCTGAGTGCTTCCGAGAGGGTAGGGTGGGCATGGATGGTGGCGACAATATCCTGAGGGGTAGCTTCCATCTTCATGGCTATAGTGGCTTCGGCGATGAGCTCGGTCGCCCTAGGACCGATGATGTGGACGCCCAATATCTGACCATACTTTGCTTCGGTGATTATCTTGACCAGGCCTCGCCTTTCGCCCAAAATGGTAGCCATGCTGTTGGCGGTGAAGGGGAATCTGCCCACTTTTATCTGGTGTCCCCGGGCAATCGCCTCTTCCTCGGTGAGACCGACGCTGGCTAACTCAGGCAAAGTGAAGGTGCATTTGGGCACTACCTGATAGTCAATGGTTGAGTTTCTGCCCAGGGCGTTCTCCGCAGCCACGATGCCCTCTTCCATGGCAATATAGGCAAGCATTATGCCACCAATGGCATCACCGGCGGCATAAATACCGGGGGCACTGGTCTGCATATGTTCGTTCACCTGAATTCCGCTTTTGCTTACCTTTACCCCGGCTTCATCGAGGCCAAGGTTATCTACATTGGGACAATAGCCAACGGCAATGGCAACCACC
>CAZUSN010000121.1:0-4401 GCA_964623035.1 uncultured Dehalococcoidaceae bacterium
CGAAAATATTGGCGCTCAGTAGCTTTAATATTAGGCATAATAGTCTTCTTTGTGCTTATCTACCTGCTGAGAACCGCAATTTTACCCTTCGTTTTCGGCTGGGTGCTTGCCTATCTTTTACTGCCAATCGTTATCTGGCTGGAAAATAGGCTGCCGGGCTCAGGAAAGCGGCTAGGGCTCAAACGAGTCTTTTCCATCATAATTGTTTTTCTAACCCTTCTGGTTTTTATCGCTGCTTTCTCCTACTTTATCGTAACGGCGATTATTGATGCCTCGGTAACTTTAGCCGAAAGCGCGCCTTATCTTCTTGGTAAAAGCTTACACCAGATACAGCAATGGCTTGAGATTATCCGCCAGCAATTCCCGCCGGAAATAAGGCAGGAAGTGGATAAGACACTTCTTGAGGCTGGTGTTGCCGCCGGCAATGCCATTCGAGACGCTTTCGTTAAGGGCATTGCCAATGTGCCTAATACTATGGGCTTCTTCCTTGGTATGGGTGCTTTGCCTCTCTTCCTCTTCTACCTGCTGAAGGACTCAGAGAAGCTAAAGAGAAACTTGTATTCATCATTCACGCCAAAGATTGCGGAACATGTCAGGAACATTGTCTTCATTATTGAAAGAGTACTGGGGCGGTATATCCGCTCCCAGGTTACGCTTGGACTGATTGTAGCCTATTTCACCTTCATTGGCTTATTAATATTGCAGATACCCTTTGCCCCCTTACTTGCCCTCTTGGCTGGAGTTGGGGAACTCATCCCAACATTAGGTCCATGGATTAGCGGTGCCGTAGTCACTATCGTTACTCTGGCGGTGGCACCGGAAAAAGTAATCTGGGTGGTCATTATCTTCCTGGCAATCCAGTTGCTCGAAAACACTTTGCTTGTCCCCAGGATTCAGGGTGGTTACCTGCGCATCCACCCTGCCCTGCTGATATTTTTACTCGTCCTGGGAGCTTATCTGGCTGGCGTCTGGGGATTGCTGCTCGCTGGCCCTTTGACCGCTACCGGCATTGAAATCTATAAATACGTGCGCCAGTGCTACCAGGAAAAAGAGATTACCCCGCCTCCCCAGGAAAGCTGATTATTCTCTGTCCCTCCACTCCTAACTCTGCTATAATTAGATTATGAAAAAGCCCCTGCTGGTCTTATTTGATGGCAATGCCATAATCCATCGTGCCTATCATGCCTTTCAATCAAGTAAGTCTCCCAGACAATTATCAGTAAGCAAAACCGGTGAGCTGGTCAGTGCCGTTTATGGCTTCACCCAGATGCTGCTCAAGGCGCTGAACGAGCTCAAACCCACCTATTATGCCATTGCTTTCGATAAGAAAGGGCCCACCTTCAGGCACGAGCTCTTTGACCAGTATAAGGCACATCGTCCTCCCACCCCACCAGAACTGGTCAGTCAGATGGAGCGGGTAAGGCAGGTCGTTGAAGCTTTCCGCATCCCTATCTTTGAGCTCGAGGGTTATGAGGCTGACGACCTCCTGGGCACCCTCAGCCACCAGGCAAGCCAGCAAAAGATTGACACCATCATCGTCACTGGCGATGCCGATACCATGCAGCTCGTTTCACCCCAGGTAAAGGTGCTCTACCCTAAACCCGGGCGCAGTTTCAGCGAAACCATGCTCTATGATGAAGAAGCAGTCGCCAATAAATACGGCGTTAAGCCAGAACACATCGCTGACTTTAAAGGTCTGGTCGGTGACCCTTCAGACAATATCCCCGGTGTCCCCGGCATTGGCGAGAAAACCGCAGTCAAGCTTATCCAGCAATTTGGCTCCGTAGAACAAATCTACGAACATATCGACGAGGTAACGCCGCCCAAACTCCATGATACGCTAAAGGAAAATGAAGCCGTTGCCCGCCAGAGCAAGAAGCTGGCCACCATCGTTACTCAAGTCCCGGTTAACCTCAATCTTGCCGACTGCCAGATTAGCCAGTATGACCGCCAGCGGGTAATGGAACTGTTCCGCGAGCTTGAATTTGTCAGCCTCCGTTCCAGATTGCCGGAACCTGAAGCTGAAGAAGCCATCCTGGAATCCTCCCAGGTTCAGGTTAAAGCCGAACCTCCACAGGGAGACTACCATATCATTAATACCGCCTCCGCCCTCGATGAACTGATGAAACGTCTCTCAGCAGTTAAATCCTTCGCTTTTGACCTGGAAACGACCAGCTTGGACCCGATGTCCGCCCAACCAGTAGGCATATCTTTTTCCCCAGCCCACGGTGAAGCCTATTATATCCCGGTGGGTCATGTTGGCTTGGAGCAAATAGAGCAACTGCCACTATCTCAGGTTATCGACCGGGTTAAACCCGTCCTAGAAGATGCTAATTTAGCCAAACTGGCCCACAATAGCAAGTATGACATGACCGTGCTGGCAGAGTGTGGCATAGCAGTCAATAATCTCACCTTTGACACTATGGTCGCTGCTTACCTGCTGGGTGAGAAATCGCTAAGCCTGAAAGCCCTCGCCTTCAGCCAGCTTAAAATTGAAATGACACCCATCACCGACCTTATCGGCTCAGGCACCAAACAACTTTCAATGTCTCAGGTAGCTATAAAACAGGCGGCTGATTACGCCTGCGCCGACGCTGATATGACTATGCAGCTAGCCGAATTGCTCGGCACCGAACTGCGCAAGCAAGGGTTGTGGAAATTATTTGCCGAGGTTGAGATGCCGCTGGTGCCGGTGCTTTTGCAGATGGAGAGGAACGGGATAGCCCTGGATACCAAACTGCTCGGGGACATGTCTCATCAGCTTGGTGAGCAGCTCATCAAGCTCGAGACAGAGATTTTTAGCTATGCCGGGCACCAGTTTAACATCAACTCTCCTCAGCAGCTGGGCTCCGTACTGTTCGATGAACTGAAACTGCCCAGCACGCGCCGAGGTAAGAATAAATATTCTACTGAGGCATCGGTACTGGAGGAACTCAGCAAAGATTATCCCATCGCCAAACTCATCCTGGATTATCGCCAGCTTTCCAAACTCAAGTCAACCTATATCGATGCTTTGCCCGGCTTAAGAAACGCCAAAACAGGCAGGGTGCACACCAGCTTTAACCAGACGAGAACGACTACCGGGAGGCTTTCCTCCAGCGACCCCAATCTGCAAAATATTCCCGTGCGTGGTGAGCTGGGCAGACAGATAAGACAGGCTTTCATCGCCCCGCCTGGTTCCTGTCTTTTGGGCGGAGATTACTCACAGATAGACCTCCGTGCTCTGGCTCACCTATCTCAAGACCCGAGTCTGATAAATGCTTTTCAACGGGATGAGGATATTCACGCTGCCACCGCTGCCCAACTATTTGGTGTGGACACCTCAAAGGTAACGCCAGATATGCGCCGGCTGGCTAAGACAGTCAATTTTGGTGTTATCTACGGCATGAGCGAATATGGGCTGGAGCAGGCAACCGAGCTATCACGGGAAGAGGCAGCCAAGTTCATCGCCGCCTATTTTGCAAAATACCCCAAGGTAAAGCAGTACCTTGAGGCAACTAAAGAGCAAGCCAGAAAAATCGGCTATGTCCAGACCATTCTGGGCAGAAGGAGATTCATCCCGGAAATCAATTCCTCCAATCGACAGTTGAGGGAGGCTGCCGAACGCATGGCCATCAATATGCCAGTACAGGGCACTTCAGCGGATATCATCAAAGTCGCCATGATAAATCTCTGCCGAGAGATGGAGAAACAACATCTGAAAAGCAAGATGCTGCTCCAGGTACATGATGAGCTCGTCTTTGAAGTGCCCCAGGAAGAACTGGGGACAGTGTGTCAACTAGTTCCTGAGGTAATGTCCACCGCTCTGAAAATCGCTGTTCCGCTGAAAGTAGATATTAAGACGGGCAGCAACTGGGGAGAGATGAAATAAGATGCCCGAGCTCCCCGAGGTTGAGACAGTTAAAAATGAGCTGATACCTTATATTGTCGGTCGCAAAATCACGGAGGTTACCCTCTTCTGGGAAGGAATAGTAAAGCAGCCATCAGCGACCGACTTTCGCTCCCGACTCATTGGACAGAAGATAACCGGCGTGACCCGGCGCGGCAAGTATCTTATCATCCATCTGACCGGTGATGATTTATTAATTATCCACCTGAAAATGAGCGGCTCCTTGCTGGTCAGTCAAAACTCTGCAGAAACGCCCAAATACACCCGGGCCATCATCCATCTGGATAAGAATACCAATATCTTCTTCCGTGACCCGCGCAAGTTCGGAGCGATGTGGCTGGTAAAAGATAACCGCAGTGTCACCGGCAGGCTCGGACCCGAACCGCTGGACGCCGAATTTACCCCCCAGGTGCTGGCTCAGCGCCTGAAAAACCGCAAGGCACCGATAAAAGCCCTCCTCTGTGACCAATCCATAATTGCCGGCATTGGCAATATGTATGCCGATGAAGCCC
>CAZUSN010000122.1:0-4389 GCA_964623035.1 uncultured Dehalococcoidaceae bacterium
CTTCTGGAATGCTGGCTAAACTCATAATCACCTCTTCTCCATGA
Organism: uncultured Dehalococcoidaceae bacterium; assembly: GCA_964623035.1. GTDB lineage: Bacteria > Chloroflexota > Dehalococcoidia > Dehalococcoidales > RBG-16-60-22 > CAZUSN01. The sequence continues at coordinate 45 of CAZUSN010000122.1, forward strand.
GGATAGTTCACTTGACGAGAAAACCGTGCTCAGCGAGAAATTCAGCCGTTATCCCCGTGCGATGGGGCTGGCTAACTTGTTCTACATACTTGGCAATGATATCCGCTTCCAGATTCACCAGGTCACCTACTTGCCTGTCGCCCAGTGTGGTATGCTGTCGGGTATACTCAACAATGGAAACCCAGAATGAGCTGGTATCTTTATCCACAATAGTTAAGCTGACCCCGTCAACAGCAATGAAGCCTTTGGGCACGGTGAAGCGCATTACTTCAGGCGGGGCTTCAAATCTGAGCAACATTGCCTTGCCTTCCCATATCACCGAGGCTACTCTTCCCGTATCATCCACGTGCCCCTGGACTAAATGCCCACCTAGTTGACCACCAAGGGTCAGCGGACGCTCCAGATTAACCCCATCCCCGACTTTTAAGAGACCAAGATTAGTCCGCCTTAATGTCTCCGGCATAACATCAACGGAAAACGAGTTGGTCGTGAAGTCAGTGACGGTCAGACAGGCACCATTGATGGCAATGCTATCACCGTGCCTCATTCCTTTCCATACCTGCCTGGCAGCGATAACCAGGCTTTCAGATGATATGGAAACGACTTTGCCAATTTCCTCGATAATCCCGGTAAACAAATCAACTCCTTAACATAATACAGGTCTCTATTCTAGCATCTCTTTGCGGCAAGCGCAATATTGGTCAGACGGGCAGGTTACTCGATGCTGTATACTACCTGAACCGAGAGCTGAATTTCAGTCTCCCCCGGGCTGATTGGAGTTGAGGGTGCTGGTGCTGGGACTGGTGCATAGTACTCACGCACCACCGGTGTGAAAATACCGCTCTCGTTAATATAGGTTGGCTTGCCTAACTTGACGCCTCCCAGATTAGCCAACTGCGTGGCTTTGGCTTGCGCATCAGCCATGGCTTTTTCTCTGACCTCTTTATGGTAGGGGGAGGGGTCATCAACGGTAAAATTGATGTTGTTGATGACAATGAGGTCTCCGCCAGCCCTGGCGGTAGCATCAATGATGGCACCAGCGTCTGCCACTTTCCTGATTTTAACAGTCACCATATTAGTTACCCGGTAGCCAATAAGTACTTCCCTGGCTTCTTGGTCTGACCATCTCCGCACCGGGGTAATGCTGAATTGCTGGGTCTGAATATCCTTCTTGGCAATACCAAAATTGTCAAACTCGGCAACCACAGCGGTCATAGCGGCAGCCGCCTGGCTTTGCGCCTCGACTACGGAAGCTGATTGAGCTTCAACACCTATGCTCAGAATAGCGATATCAGGGACCACGCTAACCTTTCCCTCCCCAGTTACCCAGATTCCGGTACTTTGCTGGCTGAAAATACCGCTCAGTGACTGAGCAACTTTGGGGGTGGAGGGTGGTGGTGATATGGTTTGACAACCAGTCGTCCCCACCGCCGTGACTACCAATGTCAAAAGTGTAGCCAGTAATAGCTTCCATTTCATCGTCAACAACCTCACAAGAGAAATTATTTACTTATTGAGAAGTATAGCTAAAGACCTAGGTAAAATCAAGGTAACATAGATTAGAGTGTTTGACAACCCCTCACCCTTTATCCCTCTCCCCTTGCCAAGGGAAGAGGGAAGAGATTTTGGAGAGGGGACGAAGCCCCCTCTCTTGCTCATACTCCCCCTTCCCTTACCAAGGGAAGGGGACAAGGGGATAGGTTGCTAAAAATCTCTCCGCATTTGTCTGAAAACTGAAGGGATTGAGTCTGAATTATGGCTCTTTATAATGTTATAATTAGGTGATGGATATTCTAGCTGAGCTTAACCCGGCGCAGAGAGAGGCTGTCGAGGCCATCAATGGGCCGGTGCTGATTCTGGCTGGTCCGGGCAGTGGCAAGACCAGAGTTATTACGCATCGCATCGCTTATTTGGTCAAGGTTTGTGGGGTCAGTCCCCATCGCATTATGGCAGTTACCTTCACCAATAAAGCTGCCCGGGAAATGGAGGAGAGGCTTCACCGATTAGTCAAGGGTTCGGTTGAGGATTTGACCATTGGTACCTTTCACGCCATCTGTGCCCGCATCTTGCGTCGGGAGAGCAAAGCCATCGGGGTGAATTCCGGGTTCGTCATCTATGATGATGAGGACCAGATAAGCTTAATCAAGCGCAGCCTCCAAGTTCTCGACCTCGACCCAAAGCAGTATGCACCCCGGGCGATACAATCAGCCATTACTTCGGCGAAGAGTCGCCTGCTGACTCCGGCGGAATATCTGCCACGCAGCTATTTTGAAGAGGTGGTGCAGCGGGTCTATGAGCGCTATCAGCAGTTGCTTTCGGAAAGCAATGCCCTGGATTTCGATGACCTGTTGCTGAAGGCGGTGAACTTATTTCGGCAGAACCCCCAGGTACTGTCGAGATACCAATCGCGCTACCTGCATCTTCAGGTGGACGAGTTTCAGGATACCAACTTGGTTCAGTATGAACTGATGAAACAGCTTGCCGGGAAATATCGCAACATCTGTGTCGTCGGCGACCCTGACCAGTCGATTTACTCCTGGAGATTTGCCGACCTGCGCAATATCCTCAATTTCGAGAAGGACTATCCCGAGGCTAAGGTGGTCTTGCTGGAGCAGAACTATCGTTCGACCAAGATGATTCTGGAGACGGCAAGCCATATCATTTCTGCCAGTCAGCAGCGTAAGCCCAAGGGCTTATGGACGGAGAATGAGACTGGAGTATTGCCCGAGGTGGTTGAGACCTATACTGAGCAGGAGGAAGCCCAGTTTGTCGTCAACGAAGTTGAACAGTTGGTAAGTCGGGGGGAATTCCAGCGGGGCGACTGCGCTGTCATGTACCGCACCAATGCCCAATCAAGAGTCCTGGAAGAAGCTTTCATTCGCTACGGGGTGCCCTATAAACTGGTGGCTGGCACCAGATTCTACGAGCGCCGTGAGGTTAAGGATGTTATCGCTTATCTCAGGCTCATCCAGAATCCTTATGACAGCGTCAGCCTGCTGCGTATCATCAACGTCCCCCAGCGGGGCATCGGGCAACGCAGTTTGAGCGAACTTTCACAGTGGGCAAGGTCCCGGGGCATCTCAGAGTACCGGGCGCTGCAATTGCTTGTTGAGCAGAAAGAAAGTGAGGCGACTGAGCACCGACCTCCGTTCAACTCCCGCATCATCAGGGCGTTTGCCAGCTTCGTTCACCTGTTGGAGGGATTCATGGCTCGCAGCCGGGAGCTGAACTTGGTTGACCTGTTTGACTTGGTGGTGGAGAAGTCCGGGTATAAGAAATATATCCTGGGTGGGGTGGATGGCGAGGAGCGCTGGGAGAATATCCTCGAGCTGCGCACCGTGGCTCAGGAATATCGCGACTTACCGCCCCCCGAGGGCTTAGCTGCCTTTCTCGAAGGGGTGACCCTGGTCTCCGACGTTGACGGACTTGATGAGAGCATTGATGCCGTAACCCTGATTACACTGCATCAAGCTAAGGGTCTTGAATTCCCGGTGGTGTTTATGGTGGGCATGGAAGACGGCATCCTGCCCCATATCAAATCGTTTGATGACCCGGAGCAGATGGAGGAGGAGAGGCGGTTGTGCTACGTCGGTATCACCAGAGCCAAGAAGAAAGTCTATCTGGTGCGCGCCTTTCGTCGCAGCCTCATGGGTGGCAGCACCATAAACCGACCCTCGCGCTTTTTGCAGGATATCCCCCCGCACCTGATTTCCGGCGGCAACCTGTGGCAGGGGGAGGATAGCCAGCTCGCCACTGCGATGTATTCCTGGAACAAGATGCCAACACCAAAGGTGGTGCTGCCCGAATTAAGTCCCGGCGACCACGTCCACCATGCTCAGTTTGGCAATGGAGTGGTGGTCAGCATTCAGCCGGTGAAGGATGATGCTGAGGTGGTGGTGGTTTTTGATGGGGCGGGAATAAAAAAGCTCCTGCTGAGCTTTGCCAAGCTGGAGAAGATATAATAATTTCTTAAAAACTCTTGACATTTTACACGAAAACGTGTAGAATATTGCAAAAGGGTGATATGCAGCAACCTCTTTTGAAAAGCGTTACAATTGAGGGAAATCTAGACCCACATTTTAAGATTCAAGTTGGGGAAAGGATACTCATAATTAGTCATGACCAATCGTATTTAACACACGGTTTACATAAGTATCCGACCAAATTTTTCCCTGAACTGCCCCGTTGGGCTATTCAAAAATACTCTAAAGTGGACGAATGGGTTCTTGACCCGATGGCTGGGAGTGGTACAGTGAAATGGAGTGGAATGACCTAATCGAAAAATTAATGATAGATAACGGTGGTTTAGCATCACTTTCTTTCCTATATGGGAATGCACACAAGT
>CAZUSN010000123.1:0-4355 GCA_964623035.1 uncultured Dehalococcoidaceae bacterium
TTTGACTCAACCCAGCTTACGACAAAGGAATAATTCTTCCCGATATATTCATCAAGAACTGAAATGGACCCAGACGGTACTGAAACCTTTTTCCCCTGCAAATATTCGTCCAGGGCGTGTCCGGTTTCTGCGGTAACAACCTCAGCCGTAATACCTTCTTTTAGCACGTGGGCGTAGACTTGCACCCGTTCTGGAGCCTCTGCTGCAAGGAATCGGCCAACGTTAGGCACAAAGATGGCAGGCAAAATCTGGGTCATAGCCACATAGCCCGCTACATCCCCCACTACCCTTTTGTACCGCTCAGCCTCCTGTAAAACATCCTCCCCATAAAACTGAGGGAATTCTTGGCAAACGTCTATCTTCACTTCGGAAGCACGGGCGGGTACCGGGACAATCCAGACGACCGGGCCAGAAGTAAGCTCGCCCAACTTTACCGCAAGTAATAGTTTCTCTCGCCCATTTTCATAGTTTATGGCCGCCACTTGTGCCGTCTCATCGTGCAAAGCAAAGGCGTTGCTTTCGATGCGGACGGTCACACCGTCCGCCCTGACTTCGGACGGCACCAAGACGAGGAGAAATAACATAGCCAGTAAAAGGAGAGCAATTTTTTTCATTTGACCTTCCCTCCTCCACGCTACCTGCACTTCCGTTGTCCCGACAGCTGCTATTACTAATCGTTCTCCTTCATAACTCGATAATAAGCATGTCAATCAAGAATATCGTTATTTTCCAAGAGCATGGTTAGAACACTTTCAAGGATAGAGAAAGCAGAACGATACAGTATATTAACAGGTAAAGTGACCAAGCAAAGGACAATGGAACGGGAACCAGAAGACACTCCATCGAAACAAAAAACAATTCCGCTAGAATATTCGTACGAATGGGAACCGGAGGACGCTCCACCCGACGGTCTCTACGTTGTTCACGAACAAGTCTAGTAATGACTTCTTTCAGTTCAGCCTCCAGAGCTTCGTCTACTATAAGCTGATGACCACAGGTAAACTTAAACCTTTCGTCGTATTTAGCCCTTCTATCTGTCTGAGATAAAACCTCATAAGCCTCGTTAATTTCAGCCATTCTATTTGATGCCATGGAGTCTCCTGCTCGGTCTGGATGGTATTTACGAGCTAGATGTCGGTAGGCCCTCTTAATTTCCTGAGCATTGGCTGTCGGACTCAGTTCGAGTGTATGATAGTAGTTCTTCCAGTTTACTTCGTATTGTTCCGTTTGCATCCTAAGCTGACCTTTTTGGCGAATATCTGAATTTCACTTCAGTATCTTAATCGCTTCACAGTATAAGGCATGACGCCAGTGCTGATAATCCTGCAAAGGTATGATTAAGGTGTGATTTTTGAAGACTGAGGGGCTAACTATTTAGGGTGAGAGAACTCTGGGGATTGTCAAAAGGGTGTGATAATAACAGTCTAGCACCAATTTCTGGCGAAATGGAGGGCGATAAGCCCGGCGCATATGACATGGTGTTCAGTCCATCGGGAAGGGGGTAAGGGGGATAGGTTGGTAAATAATCTCATATATCAGGGATATTACAGATACGGAGAGGAAAGCGTTACTTTGACGAGTGAACTGAATTATGGTATCTTTCAAAGGGAAACCACTGGCATCTATGGTCAGTGACTTTAAGATGGTGTTTGCCACCAAATTTCCACGAGGTAGAGGAAAATGCGGTTAAGCAGGGAAAATCTGTTAGGGATGTACCGGCGCATGGTACGTATACGGCAGTTTGAGGAAGGCATCACCTATCACAGTTTACAGGGTCACGTGCCGGGCACCGGTCACGTTTCCATTGGTGAGGAGGCAGTGGCAGTGGGTGCTTGCAGTGCTCTGGAGGAGAGGGACTACCTCATTTCCACCCATCGCGCTCATGGGCATGTCCTGGCGAGAGGCGCCAGTATGCCGGTTATCGTGGCTGAAGTCTTTGCCAAGGCAACGGGCTGCACCGGAGGTAAAGGTGGTTCAATGCACCTCTCCGATTTTGACCGCTACATTCTCGGCACCAACGGCATCGTGGGTGGTGGCATCAATATCGCTGGTGGTGTGGGCTTGGCGATAAAGATGCAGAAAACCAATCAGGTTTGTCTTTGTTTCTTCGGGGACGGGGCAGCCAATCGGGGCACATTCCATGAAGGATTGAACTTGGCCTCGCTGTGGAAGGTGCCTACAGTTTATGTCTGCACCAACAATCAGTATGCCCTATCAATGCCACAGGGCAAAGGATGCGCCAACATCGATATTTCTGCTAGGGCAGTTGCCTATGATTTGCCGGGGCAGAGAGTGGACGGAACCGATGTTGTCGCGGTGTATGAAGCCGTGAAAAGCGCTGTGGACAGAGCCCGGAGAGGTGAGGGGCCGAGTTTAATCGAGGCGGTTGCCTATCGACTGCGAGGTCACAGCATGCGTATGGATACCATGCCTGGCAGCTCCGCTTACCGACCTAAAGGTGAAGTGGAAGACTGGTGGCAGAATAAAGACCCGCTTAAGATTTTCAAACAAAAGCTTAAAGACCTTGGCTACTTGACCGACAAGATGGCGGACAAGATTGAGGCTGAGTGCAAACAGGAATTCGATGAAGCAGTTAAATTTGCCCTGACCAGTCCCGAACCAAGCCCTGAGTCAGCCTTTGACTGGATTTATGCCGAAGAGGGAAGATAGATAAATGGCGCAGCGACAGATAAGTTACCGTGAAGCCATCGCCGAGGCTATTCGAGAGGAGATGGCGCGGGACGAGAAAGTATTCCTCATGGGCGAGGATGTGGGGGTACTCGGTGGCGCCTTTGGGGCGACTAAGGGATTATTCCAGGAGTTTGGTGAAGACCGAGTCCGGGAAACGCCGATATCAGAGACAGCTATCATCGGGTTTGCCTTGGGTGCCGCCATGGCAGGGATGCGACCCATCGCTGAGATTATGCGCGTTGACTGGATGACCATCTGTATGGATGAGATAGTTAACCAGGTTGCCAAGATGCATTATCTCTCCGGGGGCAGACCTCGGGTGGCTATGGTAATCAGGGCAGCCACGGAAGGCGGCATTGGACTTGGGGCGCAACATTCCCAGAGTTTTGAGTCTTGGTTTGTTCACGTGCCGGGTCTGAAAGTGGTTATGCCGTCCACTCCTTACGATGCTAAGGGTCTGCTGAAGGCAGCAATTAGAGACTCCAACCCGGTTATCTTCCTGGAGCCGGGCGTTTTGTATGGAACGAGCGGCCCAGTGCCAGCGGAGGATTACCTGATACCCCTGGGGAAAGCGGATATAAAGAGAGAGGGGAAAGACACCACCATTGTCGTCTGGGGGACGCTGGTGCTTAAGGCGCTGAACGCTGCCCAGACTCTGGCTAATGAAGGAATTGAGGTAGAAGTCGTTGACCCACGCAGCCTTCGCCCGTTAGATATTGAGACCATCATTGAATCAGTGAAAAAGACGGGTAGGCTGGTGGTGGCGCATGAAGCGATGAGGACATGTGGTGTTGGCGCGGAAATTGCCGCTCTGGTTCAGGAACGGGCTTTTGACTATTTAGATGCTCCCATTCAGCGCGTCGCCGCTCCCGATGTCATTATTCCGGTAAATCGCAACCTTGAGCGGACGGTTTTACCTCAAGAGGAGCATATTGTCGAGGCAGTGAAGTCTGTCCGGTAAATATGACCTTGTCAAGGGGGTAACTTTGCTTAAAAGCCATAGCTGTGGTGAGCTGCGAAAAGAACATGTCGGCGGGAAGGTCACTCTGGCTGGTTGGGTGGACCGCCGCCGTGACCATGGGGGTCTAATTTTCATTGACCTGCGCGACCGCGAGGGCCTGGTGCAGGTTGCCTTCAATCCAGAGATATCAGAAGCAACTCACCGTGTGGCTGATAAGATGCGCAGCGAATATGTGGTCAGGGTTAGCGGGGAGGTGGCTCTCCGCCCCCCGGGCACAGAGAACCCCAAACTGCCTACCGGAGATGTTGAGGTTATCGCCCGTGAGGCAGAGATACTTAATGCTTCCCGGACACCGCCCTTTTATATCAATGAAGATGTGGAGATTGAGGAAAACATTCGCCTGAGGTACCGCTATCTTGACCTGCGGCGACCTCGCATGAAGGAGAACTTAATTCTTCGTCATCAAGTGGTGAAATTTATCCGTGACTTCCTTGATGCCAGGGGGTTTATCGAGGTGGAAACGCCAATCCTGATTAAGAGTACCCCGGAGGGCGCCCGCGATTATCTGGTGCCCAGCCGCGTTCATGCCGGCAAGTTCTATGCGCTCCCTCAATCCCCGCAGCAACGCAAGCAGCTACTGATGGTTGCTGGGATGGAGAAATATTATCAAATCGCCCGGTGTTTTCGCGACGAAGACACGCGT
>CAZUSN010000124.1:0-4341 GCA_964623035.1 uncultured Dehalococcoidaceae bacterium
GGTCAGGGAAGGTGAAGAGGTCATTGAGCAGGAAATTAGAGATGATGGATGACTCTATGCTGATAGCAGCGGATAGAAGATAGAATAAGCCAGCAAACTCGGTCAGCAGCCACAATAACCCCATGTTGACCAGAACACCACTGGCTCCAACCAGACAAAACTTAACAAATCTGGTCAGTTCTCCCTTTCTTCTCATCAGGCGGTAAACGTGTTTGAGATAATCTACCTGCTGGCGGGTGCTGAGCTTGCTTTTGCCCCGATGCCTGACCTGAAAAGCATAAGGCACTTCAGCTATTTTCTGGAATTGTCCCATAGCCAGTATCTCTAAAAGTATCTTGTAGCCGATTGGCTGAAGCTCAGCACTAGCCAACGCTTGCTTTTTAAACAGGAAAAAGCCAGAAACAGGGTCGCTTACCGGTCTGGTTGAGGGCAGGAGGAGATGGGCGAGAAATATGGCTCCTTTTGAAATTATCCTCCTTATTGACCCCCAACCCTGGCAACTGCCTCCCTTTACATACCGGCTACCAATTACGATATCAGCATCGCTCTCTATCTCTTTCAATAGGTCAGGGATAACCTCTGGCGGGTGTTGTAAATCAGCATCCATCACCCCGATGACATCGCTCTTGGCATATTTCAGCCCATCCACCACGGCTGATGCCAGCCCCTTCTTATCTTTGCGGACGATTAATCTGACCGGGTATCTCGGCGACAATGCCGCTATCAGCTCAGCAGTTCCATCCTGACTGTTATCATCAATAAAGACAACTTCATAATCGTAATTGGGCAGAGCGCGGTCAATTCGCTGGACAAGAGGTCTGATATTGTCGTACTCCTTATAAGTGGGGATTATTAGAGAGATAACTTTGCTCATGAAATAGCTTTTTCCTATTCTTCTATATTCTGAGTCTGCACAAAAACCCGCTGAGACATTTTAACATACTAATTTTTATATCCCAAAGCCTGGAATATAAATAAAGAGGCGTTACCTGCTAGCGGGAGTCTGGATAGATTTATCAAACCATACTAGCAGGGTGGATAATGTCGGCAAGTGGTGGCAATTCAGATACGCGCCTAGAGGGATTCGAACCCACGACCCTCGGTTCCGAAGACCGATGCTCTGTCCGCTGAGCTATAGGCGCACTGAATCAAGTTCAATTATACACGATTTTCCGGAAAATATGCATTGGTTTTTTCCTCAACTGGCTGAGCATTCGACTTATTCCTACTTCAACTTATCCTCCTACCAAAATGTTTGATAGAAGGGTAAACCTTTTCAACCAAAGGCAAATAAAACCTGCTAGAAGCGAGTTTGACAATAAAGGCATCATCAACTTAAGATTTCATTGAAAAATTGTGAGGAAAGCACTGACGACATAGGAGGAACGATGATAAAAACCGACAAACTTATTATTTGTGTTGCCCCTCTTGGAAGCTTTATCAGCAAAGAAGCAAATCCTAACATACCTCTTCAGCCTGATGAAATTGCTGAAGAGGTCTATCGCTCCTGGAATGAAGGTGCTTGTCTGGCTCATATCCACGCCCGGGATAAGGAAGGAAAGGCAACCACTAACCCTGAGGTCTTTCGCGATATTTTTCGCCGCATCAGGGAGAAGGACTGTGACATTATCATTGAATTCAGCACTTCACCGGGGCGTGAGCCGGGAGCCAGCGTTGAGGATGCCTTTAGAGTGCTTGAAGCCAGCCCGGAAATGATATCTCTTAATGTAGGGACGGCTGTCTTTATGCGAGCGGGGAAGGAACTGGTGGTGCCCTGGATACGTTCCGTTGATGAGAGGCTGGCCAGAGCAGCGTTGGAAAAGGGAATAAAAGCCGAGTTTGAACTCTATTGCGGGGTAGGCAGTCTGGTGGAAGTCAACTACCTGATGGAAACGATACCCCTGCCCAAACCATGCTGGGTTGATTTTCCCATGGACATGCAGCGCACCACACAGAACGCCACCCCCTTTACGCCGAGAAACCTGATGCATCTTGTCGATAATCTACCCCCGGACTCAATGTTCATGGCGTTGGGTGTTGGCGCCGCCCAGCTCCCGACCGCAGTCCAATCGATTCTGCTCGGTGGACACGCTCGGGTTGGTTTTGAGGATAACATCTATTACCGCAGAGGAGTTCTGGCTAAAAGCAACGCTGAGTTGGTAGCCAGGGTAGCTCGAATCGGCACTGACCTTGGTCGGCAGATAGCTACCCCGGACGAAGCTCGGGAACTTTTGGGGATACCAAAACTACCAAGCAAACCAAAGAACTTGTTTTACAGGTGAAGGAGCCACAGGCACAGGAGGGGTGGAAAGGAGTCAAAGATGGCGAAAACAAAAGATATCAAAAAAAGGATAGGTTTTGCTGGCATAGGCAGAATGGGGAAACCCATGGCTATTAATATTCTCAATGCCGGGTTCCCTTTAACGGTTTATGATAAAAATAAGCAAGCACTGAAAGAGATGGAACAACTCGGGGCTGGTGTTGCCCAGAATGCCAGACAACTGGGTGAGCACAGCGACTTACTCATTGTTATGTTGCTAAACTATGAGCAAATAGCAGAAGTGGTTCTAGCACCACAAGGTGCTTTAAATAGCATGAAGAGAGATTCAACTTTAATCATCATGAGTTCAGTTGCTCCGCCAGAGGCGAGAGAGATTGGCAGTATAGCCGCAAATAAAGGCGTGTCTGTTTTAGATGCCCCGGTTAGTGGCGGTGTTATCAAAGCCGAGACAGGCGAACTCTCAATCATGGTTGGTGGAGACGCAGAGACCTTTAACGATAATATGGCTCTTTTTCAGGTCATGGGCAAGAATGTGAAATACGTGGGCAAACTGGGCAACGGCTCTGCCTTCAAGCTGATAAATCAGATTATGGTAGAAGTGAACTTTGTAGCTACCGCTGAAGCCATGGCGATGGCAGAAATACTTGGTCTGGACCTGGAACACGTTTTTCAAATAGTAAGCAAAAGCCTCGGGAATAGCGAGGTTTTTCAGCGCTCGGCACCAAGAATCATTAAGAGAGATTTCAGCCCGGAAGGATGCGTAGACATAGCTGTTAAGGATACACAAAATATATTGAAAACAGCCATTGAACTGGGTATACCATTGCCCATGTGTACCGCTGCTCATCATGTCTTCAGTATTGCTAAAAGCCTCGGGTATGGTGCACAGCATCACGCGTCCCTGATTAAGATTTATGAGAGTTTCAGCCAAAGCAAAAAGCACTTGAGCCATCAGAATTAACGCCTTGATAGTAGGGCAACTCTGTATCGCATTCTATGATTATAGGGAAGAGTTTAACCATGGTCAGAAGACCGTTTTTTTATGGGTGGATTATTGTCGGCGTTGCCTTTGTGGGTATGGTGCTCATCTATGGTGTAAGGCACTCCTTCTCCATATTCTTTCCTTCTATTCTTGGGGAGTTTGGTTGGGCTAGAAGTAGCACGGCTATAATGCTGTCTTTGAATATTTTTATCTATGGCTTGCTGGCGCCCATAGCCGGTAGCTTAGGTGATCGCTGGCGTCCCAGAAGGGTGACGATGATGGGGATAATCGTTCTTGGGTTAGCTACCGCAGGCTGTGCCTTCGCCCGGGAGTTATGGCATTTTTATCTGCTATTCGGTGTTCTTATGCCTATGGGGATGGCATTTTGCGGGTGGCCTATATTGGGTCCGTCTTTAGCCAATTGGTTTACTCACCGACGCGGGCTGGCGATAGCCCTGGGACAGATGGGCAGTGGTCTTAGTTTCACCTACGGTTTTTTTGTTGAATTTATCATATCCGAGGTAGGCTGGCGTTATGCCTATATTGTAATTGCCGCGATACTAGTTGCTATCCTGCTACCAATTTATTTCCTTTTTTTCCATTATCGCCCCCAGAGTAAGGGGCTTGAGGCTTACGGTGTCAGCAAAACTCCAGCCGTCCCGCAGACAAAAGAAACCGCCGTTTTAGCTGAAGGGTCATTATCTCACGACTGGACTTTGGGCAGTGCCGTGAGAACCTACAAGCTATGGCTCATCGCCCTAGCTTATCTGCTTTTCTGGGGTATTGGCTGCTATCTGGCGCTGGCTCATCAGGTCAAATTCGCTGAGGATGTAGGTTATAGTAGTACCTTTGCAGCCTCAATCTTCGCTCTATTTGGTATTTTCATGACGGTAGGCATGTTTTTCTCATCTATATCTGATTGGGTTGGGCGGGAAACAACCGTGTTCCTGGCTGTTGTCTTGGTAATTGGCGCAATGATTGCTCTTGTTTCGGTCAGGGATACCTCGGCTCCTTGGCTACTTTATATCTATGCTATCTGCTTTGGGTGTGGCGCTGGACTTTTTTCGCCGGCAGTCCT
>CAZUSN010000125.1:0-4330 GCA_964623035.1 uncultured Dehalococcoidaceae bacterium
CTGAAGGTACCCAGCCCAGGTCACACGGGGGTCTGGTGGCACCTACCGATCCATTTAATAATCGGGCTAGTTCCTCCAGGCGGGCAAAATTCTCTGCTGAGCCCATACCCCTTCCCCCACAGACGACGACTTCGGCAGCCTCCAGCCTTTTCCCGGCTCCCTCTTTCTCCTCTGTCCGGGCAATAACCCTGGTCCTTATCGCGGCTGGTGTGAGGCTTTCGTCCAGAATGATTACTTCACCCTTGCGAGAGGAGTCACGCTCTGCGGGTGCCATCGCCTTGGACCTTACCGTGGCTATTTGAGGCTTTGCTTGGCTGATGTAGCGAGCCATGGCATTCCCCCCGTAAATTGGTTTGGTGCATATCAAGAGTTTAACTTTGGGGTCTATCTTTAACTCGACGCAATCCATGACCAGACGGGTTTGCAGGCGGAAAGCCAGTCGCGGCGCCAGGTCACGTCCCAGAGAAGTCTGCCCGAAGAGAAGAATGCTGGGCTTTAGCTTCCGGCAGACCTTATCCATAACGCCAACATAGGAATCAGTCTGGTAATCTTTGAGCAGGGGATTATCAATCACATAGACCTTGTCAGCACCAAAGGCGATAGCTTCTGGAAAGGAGGTACTCTTGAGAGCGCTTCCCAAGAAGATAATGCCAAGCTCCTCGCCCAGTTCATCGGCTAGCTTTCTACTGATACCGAGAAGCTCCAGCGTGACCGTTGTCATACCATTTTCCTGAAGCTCACCGCAGACCAGTATGCCCTTTTCTTCAGCCATAAAAATTTACCTCCTCAGCAGGAACCTAGTTTGGCTTAAGTTCGATAATCTTTTCGGTAAGATTAACCGCCGCCTCCTCCACAGTCTCCGCCTTGAAAATACGGCATTTTCTCTCCTGGAGAGGGAGGAAAAGCTCGAGAAGCGTAAGTTGACCGGCGCCCAATTTAGCGGAATCAATACCTATATCGTGTGAGCTTAATCTGGTTATCTCTTTCTTACGTGCTGCCATCACTCCCTTAACCGTGGGGTAGCGTGGGTTACCCAGTTCGTTGGTTATGGTCAGCAGTGCCGGTAACCCGACCTCGACTACTTCAAAGCCGTTAGGAATCACCCTCTCCACCTTCAATTTACTATCCACCAGCTCCATATTTTTGACCAGCGTGATGCTTGGTAACCCGAGAAGCTCGGCGATTCCAGGGCCTACCTGTGCTGCATTCCAATCGGCTGCCTCTCTCCCGCATAAGACGAGGTCAACCGCGCCGATTTTCTTTATCGCCATAGCCAGACAGTAAGCCGTAGCAAAGCTGTCAAAATCATCAGCTGGCAGACTTTCCAGGAGCACACCCTCATCAACTCCCATAGCCATGGCATGTCTGAGGACGTCTTCTGCATCAGGTGGTCCCATGGTGAGCGCGGTGACTTTGCCGCCGTAGGCGTCCTTGACCCTGAGAGCCGCCTCCACGGCGTTTTCATCGAAGGGATTGATCACCAGGGCAGCACCAAGAGGTGGGATTACTCGCTTCTCCACCGGGTCAACCTTAAAACCTTTGGGTGGTGTTTCCGGGTCAGGCACCTGTTTGATACATACAATCACATTCAGCATTTCATCATGCCTCCTGACTAAAACATTGGGATATCAGACTTAAAGCTTGCCGCTTTGGCACACTTTTCAGATTGACGGCGAGCTGCGGATACCTAGTAAGTTGTCTCAGGTTAGACCTTGCTCTTTAGTCAAGTCAGCTTCCGTGATAGCTCCAGGCATCAGCGATAGGTTTGCCCTCGGCGAACCGGCTGAGGCGAAATACCGTCCAGTCGATTAGCGTTGTTTTATCCTCTGTGACCAGCTCGGCGATGATTTCACCGGTTGCCGGGCTCTGCTCGAAGCCCAGTCCGCTCCAGCCACAGGCAAGATAAAATCCCTCAACTTCGGGGACTTTCCCGAGTATGGGATTCTCGTCGGGGGAGCTGTCAAACATGCTGGCGTACCCACCTCGATAAGAGGTTCTCTTCATCGGTGGCAGCAGGGCAGGCAGTTCCTGGAGAAACAGCTTGACCGTGGCTTCGCCGACTTCCTCATTGATTTTTTCTGGGCTTTTCATCACTCGCTCGGGAAGCTCTCGGGCGTTAACATCATGGGTTAACAGGAGGTCATTGCCTTCGCATCGGTACATATGCTCATTAGTGACATTGTGCAGAGTGGGATATATGCCACGGAAGTCCCAGGGACGCAGGAAGAAGCAGGTTTCCACACGGATTGGCTTAACTGGGATTTCTATTCCCACCATCTTGCCAATCTGCGGAGACCACGGTCCAGCGGCGTTGACCACCACCGGTGTCGCAATCTCACCTTTGTTAGTGACCACCGACCGGACTTTACCCCTGGAGACTTTGATGGCGGTCACCTCTGTCTCCTCCCGGATATCCGCCCCGAGGTCTTTTGCCCTCAGGGCATAGGCGCCCGTAGTTGCCACCGGGTTCATGTAACAGGCATCCAGATAATGAACCGCCACCCCGAACTTCTCAACGTTGAGTTGTGGCATCAGTTCTTTGAGGTCATTCGGGTACAGAACACGGAGATTCACTCCCATTTTCTTCTGCCAGTTGGCTTCAGCTTCAAGGGCTTTTTTGTCTTTTTCGGGTACTAATCGGAGCCGTGTGGTGAGCACTCTGCCGCAATCGCCCCCGATTTCCTCTTCGAAATGGGTGAAGATGTCCAGACTTCTTTTGATTGCCTTCATGGTTGCTTCAATAGCAGCATAGGGGCGGACATTGGCGATGGACTTTCCTGTGGGTCCGGATGCCAGAAAGTTTTTCTCCACCAGCACCACTTTTTTGACGCCTCGTTGTGCCAGATGCAGAGCGATGCTGGTGCCACTGCAGCCACCACCGATAACGACGACATCAGCCGTTTCAGCCATTTTTATTTATTAACCTCCTTCGGTCAGCGGGGCTAATTATTCTCTTTTCTCTACTGAGCCGCCCCGAGCCGTATACATTACTTTCGATTCTTCTCCCAGGACGCCAGCGACAACATCCCGGTTGTTTGGCGTGCATCCCGGAACAAAGGCAGCGTACTGCTTGAATCTAGCGGTGCAGGCTCCAACGAGCAGCAGTTTTTTCCTATCGACATCCGGAAGTTTGCTGATTTTTCCGGCAACGATGGTCAATCCGGTTGCCTTCTCTAATTTGCCCTGCTCTTTCAGGTCCACTAGTGAACTGAGGACGCAAACCCGGCAGCCAGTGCAGGCTTTTTCATCCAGAAGCAGTTGGAAGCCTTCCGGTAGCTTTATCAGTTCAAAGACGCCTTCCTCGGCTCGCTTGAAGCGGCGCTTTACCTTGTCGATAGGTTCCCCGACAACTTCAATCTTATTCAAGTCGGCGGTGCCAATTTTCATCTTATATGCTGCGTCGATGCAGCCGCTTTCCCGGGGTCCAAAGCCCATGACCACGCTGGCGATGGCATCTGTTGCCACCGGGTCTTTCCCGGCGATAATGAGGTCCATTTCTACCGGCAAGCCAAACATCGGCCCCAGACCTTCCTGGGCGATAATGCCGTCTATCACGGCTAGGGTTGGTCTCACCACGGTGCACAGGTCAGCCACACCCTGATATATGCCAAAGGTGGTATGAAATTTCCGCTTAAAAGTATCCGGCATGAGTCCTTTGCAGTTTTTCAGGGATAAAGTCACCGTGGTCTGGTCGTGGGTTTTCATCTTCGGCACGCTGATTATCGCCTTGGCATTGACCACCAGCTTGGGAAGGGAGATCTCTTTATAAGATTTACCCCTGGGAACAGGGACTTTAACTGTCTCCTCTTTCTTCAGGTCAACGACCTCATAACCCTTTTCTCTTAGCTTGATGTAACCAGCCGCTTTGAAAGCTTCCTCAGTATCCACACCAACTGCCGAAGCCTCAGCGATTACCGGTCGAGCGCCGATCGCTTTTACCATATCGGCGATAGCTTTACATACTCTTGCGTCAGTGGTTGTGCCTATCTCCGGCGCTTGAGGTATGACCAGGTTTGGCTTAATAATGACGGTGTCGCCGCGGGAGATAATATCGCTTAAACCGCCGACGAGCTCTATTGCCTTTCTCACTGAGGCTTCTATTTCCTTTTCATTCGGGTTCTTCGATGTCTTCACAATTGAAACAATGCTTTTTGCCATGATTCTACCTCCAGCTATATTTTGATTGAGAAAGAGATTGTCCTCTGAGTTGAGTCATCCGATTTAGACGCAATCGGCTTAAAGTATAACAAATAAATTATTAAATTAAAAGGGTATCTTCTAACATATTCTCAGTAAGATTCAGGAAGTAAATTTTTCGTTATTATAGGTC
>CAZUSN010000126.1:0-4296 GCA_964623035.1 uncultured Dehalococcoidaceae bacterium
AAAGCGTTTTAGTTTACTGTGTCAAACCGTGGTAGTGTATCATTTTGAAATCGAAAAAATTTTAGTTTCCGTTAAGGCTATGATTTCTTCGATTGCCCATATATGGGCAGTAATACCTGCTGCCATTGCTGGAGTTCTTGGGTAAGGGTTAGCTAGCGTCTTATGAGGTCTAGCGAAGTTGTAATACATAAAGTGAAGGGCTACAGCATATTCTAGGTTCTCTATCTTCTTGGAGAACGCATCAGTTAAGCGGAAAGAGGGGCAGTTCCTCTCTTAGATTCCCCATACACGAGGTTATTTACTAACCCCCTCACCCTGTATCCCTCTCCCCTTCAAAAGGGGAGAGGGAAGAGGTTTTGGAGAGGGGCTTCGCCCCTCTCTTTTCTACTCCCCCCTTCCCTTATCAAGGGAAGGGGGTCAGGGAGATAGGTTGGTAAATAATCTCCATACACGGCAATTGAACTTGCCAATGAGATGCTGCTATGCAATAATTTTATGCCGAAAACTTTTGACCAAGTAATCAGAAAACAGACTATGAAAATAATCAAAGATGCTTTAGACAGGGGTCAGACTGCTCTGAGCGAACATGAGGCGAAAAGATTCTGCGCCAGTTTCGGAATCCCGGTATGTCAGGAAGCCATTGCCTACGATGCCGATTCGGCAGCAGCTGAGGCGGCTAGGATTGGCTTTCCCGTCGTTTTAAAGGCGTCTGGCAAGAGCCTGTTTCACAAAACAGAATTGGGCGGTGTTGCCTTAAACCTGACCAGCCAAAAAGAGGTCAGGCAGGAAAGCCATCGCCTGCTCAAGATTCCGGGCAGTGAAACCCTGCTGGTTCAGGAGATGGTTAAAGGCAACCGGGAACTGGTTTGCGGCTTGGTCAGAGATGCCCATTTCGGTCCCTGCGTCATGTTTGGCATCGGTGGCATCCTGACCGAAATCTTTCAAGACGTTGTTTTCCGTGTTGCCCCCTTGTCCCTCAGCGATGCTCAAGAAATGGCACAGGAGATGCGCTACCAGACGATTATGCGACCATTCCGGGGTGAAGCTGCCGTTGACCTGAAGTCACTTTCTCAAATCCTGGTCACCCTGGGTGAGATTGGGCTTCAACATCAGGAAGTGCAGTCCATTGACATCAACCCGCTGAAGATTCGACCTGATGGCAAACCAGTGGCGGTAGATGCTCTGGTCGCTCTCCGCCATCCTGAGAACCAATTGCCTCAAAAGCCACCTGAGGAACTGGCTAAGCGTAAAGATTTGAGCCAGTTTTTTGAGCCGGAGAGTGTAGCCATCATTGGAGCTTCCGCCACACCCGGTAAAGCCGGATATGTGGTCCTGCGCAACATCCTCGCCAACAGTTATACCGGCAAAATTTACCCGGTTAATCCCAAAGGTGGTGAAATTCTGGGGATAACAGCTTACCCGTCAATCGCCAGCCTGCCGAAAGGCATTGACCTGGCCATCATCGTCATACCCGCCAAAGCTACGGTTCAAGCAGTCAGAGAATGCGCTGACAAAGGCATCAGGGCAATAGTCCTCTCCGCCGGCGGCTTTTCTGAGGTTGACCGGGAAGGGGAGAGACTGCAGCAGGAACTCATTCAAGCCATTGCCCAAACCGGCGTCCGCGTTATTGGCCCCAATACCTCAGGGCACACCTCCACGCCACACCATTTCACCTCGAGCCTTTTTCCTCTAGGCAAAATTCCCAGGGGAAATATCTCCTATATCGCTCAGACGGGAAATTTTGCTACTCACACCATGCGCTACATCATCACCGGAGAACATTTTGGTGTAGCTAGGGTTACCGGGCTGGGCAACAAAATAGATATTGATGAGAGCGAGGTGCTGGAATACTACGCCCGTGACCCGGAAACAAAAGCGATATTTATGTATTTGGAAAGCATCAAACGTCCTGGGCACTTTATTGATATTGCCCGTGAGGTGACCCGAATCAAACCGGTCTTCCTTCTCATGGGAGGCAGCACCTGGGAAGGCTCACTGGCTGCGGTGACCCATACTGCAGCCATGGCATCGGATGAGAGAATTATGGATGGTGCCATCAGACAGGCTGGGATTACCCGACTTCACCAATACTCTCACCTCTTCCTCGTTGCCAAAGCCCTGTCTTGCATGCCTCTGCCCAAGGGGAATCGGGTGAGTTTTCTGGCTCCCTCAGGGGCTATGCTGGTGGTTCTGGCTGACCTGTGTCACAGGCAGTGGGGACTGGATGTCCCTGAGCTTGAAGAGGTAACCCGCCAATATTTGCAGGAAATCAGTCCACCCTATATCAGAATGCGCAATCCGGTAGACATCTGGCCCTCTGCCCTGGAACACGGCATTGAGTACAGCTATAGAGAGGCGATTGAAGCCCTGATGAAAGACCCTAACATCGATGCCGTTGTGCCCATTCTGATGCTTGCCGATGAAGTTGGGGTGCCCTCCTTGGACTTCCTCGTCGCCTTAGCTAAAAGTTATCCGGAAAAGCCTCTTTATGTCACCTTTAGCGCCGAGAAAAAACACATGGAGGCAGCCAAAGCATTTCTGGAGCCCAGAGGTGTGCCCACCTTCCCTCTGATTGAGGAACCGTTTGAGGTTATCTCCATCTTAAACCAGTGCCGCAAAGCTATGGAACGACCCCGCTAGGTATATTATGTCAAGTAATTCATTGAGAAGTAGTCCATTGTATCAGAAGACCACTCTGGATAATGGGCTGCGGGTGCTCACCGCCCCTATGCCTCATATCCGCTCAGTAGCCATCAGCTTCTTTATCGGGACTGGCTCCAGATATGAGACTGATGACCAGGCCGGCATTTCCCATTTTATCGAGCACCTGTGCTTTCGGGGCACAGCAAAACGACCAACATCGAGAGAAATATCAGCGGAGATAGAAGGCGTTGGCGGCGCTCTCAACGGAGGCACTGACAAAGAACTGACTGTCTACTGGTGCAAGGTGGCTCAACCCTACTTTCAGACTGCCCTTGATGTGCTGGTGGATATGCTCCTCAACTCAAAATTTGACCCGGAAGATATGGAAAAGGAGCGTCAGATTATCATTGAAGAGATAAACATGAGCTATGATTCTCCAGCACAGCGGGTGGCGCTGCTTATCGATGAGATGCTCTGGTCAGGGCATCCTTTGGGACGCGATACCGCCGGCAGTAAGGAATCGGTCGCTGCTATCACCAGAGATATGTTATTTGGCTATCTCGCCAAGCAATACCAGCCCAGCAACACTGTGGTTGCTGTCACCGGTGACATCCAGCACCAGGAAGCAGTCGCCGCCATCAATCAGATTCTGGGCAAATGGACTGACCAGCAGCCTCGTCCTGGATATCTGGCTTACCAGGAGCAGCCAGCGCCAAGGTTGCGGATTGAGAAACGGGATACGGAACAGGTCCAGTTATGCCTAGCACTACCCGGGCTATCACTCTTTCACCCCAAACGCTTCTCGCTTGACCTGCTCAACGTCATCCTCGGCGAAGGCATGAGCAGTCGTCTCTTCGTCCAGATTAGAGATAAGATGGGGCTTGCCTATAGCATCAGTAGCTATGTCGACCACTTCCTGGACACTGGTTCCATTATTATCTCAGCGGGAGTAGAAACCAAGAATTTGCCGTTAGCCATCGAGGCTATCCTGAAAGAGCTCTCTCAGCTCAGGGAAAGGGTCCCCGAATCAGAACTGAATAAAGCCAAGGAATTCTCCAAAGGTCGTCTGCTGCTCCGCATGGAGGACAGCCGCATTGTTGCCGGCTGGCTGGGTGGACAGGAGATTCTCACCGGGCGTATCCTCAGCGTTGACGAACTAATCTCCATTATTGATGCCGTCACTGCGGAAGACCTGCAACAGTTAGCCCAGGAACTACTGGTCAGCAATCAACTCCGCCTGGCCATTGTTGGACCGGTTCAGCCAGACGAATCCCTGAAAGAGCTGCTGAGAATATAGACAAATTTAATTAAGTCTACCTCACCCCCTTAATCCCCCTCTCCTTCAAAAAGGAGAGGGGGAAGAATAAAAAGAGGGGCTTCGCCCCTCTTAAAACGCTCTTAGTTAGTGCTGCCGCTCCTCTTAAACGCCTTAGTTATCCGCTTTCGCCCCTCTTCAACGCCCCTTATTATAAGTAACAACTTCACCCCTTTCTTTGATATTAAATAAAATAGCCGCAGCCGGAAAGACCGCGGCTATTTTGCCTAACAGCATCGGCTGAGAGGAGATTAGTATTCCATACCTCCGCCCGGTGGCATCGGCGGCGTCTTTTCCTTCTCCGGAATATCAGTAATCAGTGACTCAGTAAACTGGAC
>CAZUSN010000127.1:0-4290 GCA_964623035.1 uncultured Dehalococcoidaceae bacterium
CACCCGAGGTCGCCTCAGCCATACTGCGCATTGACGTTTACCCCCAGCCAGCAACGGCGGTAACCGATGAAAAGAGCTTTTTTGAGATGGTGCGGGCTGGTTTTGCCGCCCCCCGCAAGCAAATCGCTAATTCCCTAGCTCAGGGACTGAAATTGCCCAAAGCTGAAGTCCTGACCCTACTGGAGAAAGCAGATATAGCGCCACAGCGGCGGGCAGAGACCCTGACTCTTGAGGAGTGGGCACAACTAGGGCAGGTATTTGCCCGAGGCAGGGAAGAGAAATAGCATGTTGACCATTCTGGCGCCAGCTAAATTGAACCTGACGCTCGAAATTTTGGGCAAACGTTCTGACGGCTACCATGAAATCCGCAGCGTTTTCCAGACGATAAATCTCTGCGACCGTCTCCGTTTTCAGCCAAACCGACAGGTTGCCTTCAAATGTGATATGCCAGACTGGGTTCCAGAGAAGAGCCTGGTAGCCAGGGCAGTCAGCTTACTTCAGGAAAACTATAAAATTCCCCAAGGGGCAGCGATAGAAGTGAGGAAACACATCCCACTGGTATCGGGGTTGGGTGGTGATAGCAGCGATGCTGTTGCCACGCTACTTGGGTTGAACGAACTCTGGAAATTGGGGCTATCACGGGAAAAACTTCTTGGCTTAGCCGCCTGTTTAGGCTCAGATGCGACCTTTTTCCTTTATGGTGGCACGGCTCTGGTCGAAGGCAGAGGGGAGGTGGTGACCCCACTGACCCCACTCACCCAGCACTGGGTTGTCCTGGTGGTGCCCGATGTGCCTCGCCTGCCCGAAAAGACAAAACAGCTTTACGCCAGCCTGAGAACCAGCCACTACACCGATGGGCAGATTACGCAGCAAATGATGAAAGAAATAAAGGCGAGCAGAGAGCCATCAACTTTATTCAACACCTTTGAAAATGTCGCCTTCACCCTCTTTCCCGGACTGAAGCTATATCGTGACCATATTTTGAAAATGGGTGTGCCCCACGCCCATCTCGCCGGGTCGGGTCCGACCCTGTTCGCTCTATTCAAGGAAAAAGCCCGGGCTGAAGAATTATATACCCGCTGTCGGCAGCAAAAAATGGAGACTTATCTGGTGGAGACGTTAGGTGAATATCATCCACCCACCGGATACACATAGGCTGAGGTCTTATCGTAGGGCTCCGGGCACCAGCCAATGCTATGATGCCCCGAGGTATCAAGATACCAATACCTTTTCCCCTCATATATCCAAGAGTTCCCGTACATTTCATAATCAGGAGGGAAGCTGATGCCCAGCCCGATGTGGTCAAATTCTTCAAACAGAAGCAGTGCCACATCATAGCCCATCTCTTCTAGAATCGCCGCCAACAAAATGGAGGTGTCTTCACAATCACCTTCCCGGTCAAAGAGAGTTTCGACGGGATAGCGAGGATATTCATCAAAGCTGGTGGTGACATTATCCCCGATATAAGTCAGGCTCTGGACGAAGTTGAGAGCCAGCTCTGCCCGCTCCTGGTCACCCAAGCCATCGGCTGTAGCTGCCTCATTTAAGTTACCAACTATCAAATCAATTAACTGGTCGTCACCGGGGTCAGTCGCCAAGGAGACATACTCAGCAAAATAGTAGTAGGGATGGCTTGCCATGGCGCGGTAATTTAACCAGGAAGGTCTGGGGCGCTCTTTATAGTCGAGATAGTCTCTCACCGGAATACTGAGTGTCAGGTTGTGCTCATCCCCTTTGTACTCAAATTGATAGTGTAAAGCCACCGCTGATTTCTCCAACTTGCGAACTTGCATCTGGGCGGAGAGTGCCCAGCCAGAGAGAATAAGCACCAGCATCAACAGTCCCAAAAGAACAAAATAGGCTTTTCTAGTTACCATTACTACCTCTTTGCTCTGGCTAACCACTGTTTAACCAGGGCTTCTTCTTCCCTTTTAGAGGTCGCCTTACCGTTAAGTCTGGCTTCAAGAAGTTTGTTCAACATTTCCTTGATGCCGGGACCCTGAGCTAACCCCATTCTTTTTAAGTCTTCACCGCTGAGGGCTGGTTTAATATAGCGGAGCTTGCCGAGGAATAATTGCAGGCGCTGGCGAGCCAGCGGAGAATCGCTGATTAACGAATTAGCCATAACCGCCGACAAGGAATAACCGTGAAGGACAGAGTAGATATTACTGCGAGAAAATTTTGGATTATCCAGCAACTTAAGTCTGGTTTTGATAGTCATGGTGTCCCGCAGCGTCTGGGCAATCGATTTCGGCAACCTGAGGTATGAAATCAACTGTTCGTTCTCTTCCTCACTCAAACGATAGGTGAGCAGCGCCAGATAGAGTCCTACTGGTGGTGAATCAGGTGAGCTTATCTCACGCGCCTGTTCGAACTTTTTTGCCAGCCAGCCGTCGCCATTAAGCGCCGGGTGCAGTTTCGCTAGCACTCCCAGCTCATCAGCACGGGACAGGACTTTCTCCGGGTATGCTTCCTTTAAAATGAGCTCCAGCTCATGGCGGATTCGGTCGCCGCTCACTTTTTTTAAGTAAGCGGTATCACGTTTCAGCAGCTTCAGGGTAACCGGTTCCAGTTGAAAATTCAATCGTTGCTCATAGCGCAGACCACGCCAGATACGGGTGGCATCATCGACAAAACTTTTCTCGTGCAGCACGCGGATAAGCTTATGCTCCAGGTCATCCCGACCACCATAGAGGTCAAGGAGTTGCCCATAGTGACCGGGGCTGAGCTCAATCGCCATGGCGTTGATGGTGAAGTCACGGCGGAAAAGGTCATCTTTGATTGAAGCAGGCTTCACTGTGGGCAAGGCGCAGGGTTTATCATAGGTCTCAGCGCGGGCTGTGGTCAGGTCAACGCTCCAGTTATCCCACTGCAGCTTCGCTGTCCCGAAGCGGAGATGAGCAGTTACTTTCCCATCTTTAATGCCAGCTAACTCGTCAGCCAGCTTTATGGCGTCACCTTCCAGCACCAGGTCAAGGTCAAGATTAGCCCGTTCCAGCAGCAGGTCACGGACGACCCCGCCGACAAGGTAAAGCTTCTGACCACGCCTTTGTGCCACCCCACCAGCCACCTGCATAAAGTCAATCAGCTCCCCAGGTAGCTGCTTATTGATTCTGGCGGATAAATTTATAACTGTGGACATAGTTACCACGAATTTATTGCTTTATCGCTTAAAATTATAGCACAGGTAACCAGCCAATCTCTTTTAACTTGTGGCGAAATGCAGCCGAAGCGTGTTTATTCCTTTTTCTTCTCCAGCCCCTTTTCCTTCACCATTGCCTTGGTGCGCTTACTTATCTCGTCAGCTTTGGCGAGTAGCCAGATGAAAACACCCAACAATGCCAGAAAAATACCAAGACCAATTGGCCCAGACCAGAACAGTATTAAGAATAAGGTCTCCATTTTCCCTCCTTTCGTTGACCATCGACTTTTGTTGCCAGATTATATGTGGGGACTTACCGTGAAGTCAAGAGAAAGTGCACTGAGGTCTTTTACCAACCTATCCATTGGCAACAATCTCTCCATTGTTATTTACTCGATATCTTCGTATAATGGATTCTATATGAAAGTAGTGGCAATCGTGGGCATGGCCGGGGCAGGTAAAACGGAAGTAGCCCGAACCTTTGAGAAGAACGGCTTTGCTCGCATCAGATTTGGTGATATTACCGATGAAGAAGTAAAGAAGAGGGGTTTAGTGCTGAACGAGGAAAATGAACGCTACATCAGAGAGCTCCTGCGAAAAGAGCATGGCATGTCAGCTTATGCCCAACTTAATCTGCCCAGGATTGGTTCTGCTTTGAAAAGCTCAGATGTGGTCATTGATGGGCTTTACTCCTGGGAAGAATACACTTTTCTCAAAGACTATTATGGGGAGAATTTCTATGTCGTTGCTGTTTGGGCATCGCCGAAAACAAGATATGCCCGCCTGAGCCAGAGAGCAGAGAGAAAACTGACGCCAGAAGAAGCCGCCAGCCGAGACCGGGCGGAACTGGAGAAGACCAACAAGGGCGGACCGATTGCCATGGCTGATTTCACCGTTATCAACGAAACCTCAGTGTCCCAACTGAGAAAGGAAGTGAGCAGGATTATCTCCAGATTAAGATGAAGAGATTGACCAGACCAGATATCGATGAATATTTTCTGAAAATAGCCTCGGTGGTTGCCGAGCGCTCAACGTGTCGCCGCCACCACGTTGGCGCCGTCGCCGTAAAGAACAAGCACATACTGGCTACGGGCTACAATGGCGCCCCTTCCGGCGCTAAGGATTGCCTCGAGATTGGCTGCCTGCGG
>CAZUSN010000128.1:0-4258 GCA_964623035.1 uncultured Dehalococcoidaceae bacterium
CCGGAAGACCTGCCCCACTTTTCCTTCCCCGGTTTGTATAGCATCAATAATGATAACTTTTTCAAAGCCAGGCATTATATCCAGTAAGTCCAGGGCAGACAAAGTGGCTTCCATCACGGTTACCCCATCTCCGTTGACCCTGCTTTTAAGCTGTTCCGCCACTTTAAGGCCCACCACATCATCCCTGAGGATAGGGTTACCTAAGCCCAGAACCAATGTCCTTATATTCCCTGACATCGAATTATTCCTTTGTTAAATGCTGACTGAGCCGATTTATGATTTTGCCATTTTTATCCCGGATAATCACTTCCATAGGCATCTGCCCGGGAAGGAAGTGGGTGGCACAACCAAAGCACGGGTCATAAGCCCGCCAAGCTATTTCGATGCGGTTGAGCACTCCTTCCGTAATCTCTTTACCGCCTTTGATGAGACCTTTAGCTGCTTTGGTGATAGACATGCTGATAGCGGCGGCGTTGTTCACTGTAGCCACAATCAAATTGGCTTTCTTGATTATTCCTTTATCATCGGCGACATAATGGTGGGTCAAGGTACCCCGTGGCGCTTCCACAATACCTATGCCTTCGTCCGGAGTGGCTGTGGGGATAACTCGAATATCGGGGCTGATGACCTCAGGGTCCTGACTGAGTTCCAGCAGTCTCTCCGCAGCATAGAGGAGTTCAATCAATCTTGCCCAGTGCGTAGCCAGTGTGTGATGGACAGGCTTGCCCCCCAAGGTAGCGTAGAATTTTTCATAGGCCTCCTGTGCTAATGGAGTTGCCATGCCATCAGCAGCGTTGAGCCGGGCGAGTGGCGCCACCCGGAATACCCCGCTTTCTTTGCCATCAATAAATCCCTTCCAGCCCATCTTTTTCAGGTAAGGGAATTTCATGTAAGACCATGGCTCCACATGCTCAGCTACATGTTCCAGGTATTCACCTGGTGAGTATTTGGCAAACTCTTTGCCTTCCGGGTCAACTATCCTTAATTTGCCATCGTAGAAATTGACTTTGTTATTCCCGTCAACGAGCCCCATGTAATAAGTGTGATGAGTGTAAGCATCACTGGTAATCATGTCCACATATTCTTTGTTTTTGAGGACAATATCATCAAAGACCTTCAGTGAGAGTTTGGCAAACTCCACCGAGTCTTTAGCAATCTGTTCTACCTCTTTTCTTTCCTCTTCATTGAGCCCTTTGCTTACGCCACCGGGCAGACCAAATACCGGGTGCACTGCCCTACCACCCAGCAGGTTAATGATGTGATGATTTTGCTTACGGATGTTGATGACAGCACCGCCCAGCTCCAGACCAACCTTGGCGATAACTCCCAAAATATTGCGCTCAGCCACCGGAGCCTCCGGTCCCATAATGAAGTCCGGTCCAGCCAGGATATAGAAATGAGTGGTATGGTCGGTGACGTAGAAGGCGCTGTAGAGAAGTTCACGGAGTTTCTTGGCGGCGCTGGGTGGTTCAGCATGGAACAGGGCATCCAGAGCTTTAACTGAGGCCATATGGTGAGCTTCAGGACAGACCCCGCAAATCCTCTGGGTTATCTGGGGCATGTCCTCCGCCGGTCTTCCTTCCGCAAACTTCTCAAACCCCCTCAGCTCCGGTATCTGTAGGTAGCTGTTCTCTACTTCTCCGGCGTCATTGAGGAAGATTTCTATCTTGCCATGACCCTCCAGCCTGGTGACCGGGTCTATGGTTATCTTTCTCATTTTGTCCTCGCCCTCCTTAACAGGGAAT
Source organism: uncultured Dehalococcoidaceae bacterium (assembly GCA_964623035.1). Classification (GTDB taxonomy): domain Bacteria; phylum Chloroflexota; class Dehalococcoidia; order Dehalococcoidales; family RBG-16-60-22; genus CAZUSN01. The sequence goes on from CAZUSN010000128.1 coordinate 1,746, forward strand.
CAGGCAGGCTATAACGGTAGAAGGTGCCAACAGGGTCACGAATATCATCAATGATTTTCTGGATTTCTGCCGGGTCATTGGAGTCAATCACTGATGCTACAGCGCTTAAAAAATGGGCTCCCTGGTCAATAACTCCATCCACCGGCCCGTAACAGCCGGTGCAGGGCATATTAGCCTTGGGGCAGGGGGCACCACAACCACCCCTGGTGGCGATGCCAGCACAGAGCAGCCCCTGTTCCAGCAGGCATATTTCCGGTTCAGGGATAATTTCAAAGGTGCGGTGAATTTTTTTAATCTTCTTTACATCCTTTTTGCGAAGGCAGTCATCACACACTGACTTGGTGCTGTGGGTAATGACAGTCCCCTCTGGCGGCAATTTGCCCTGAATGAGCGCTTCCAGAGCCAGCCAGGTGGTCTTTTCCTCCGGGGGACAACCGGGGATGATGTAATCTACCTTTACTGTCTGGGCCAGTGTCTTGACCGAGTTATAAAATTCAGGGATGGTCAGCTCACCCTCCGGAACCTGGCAGGTGGTCTGGGGCACCACTTTGTTGGCATTTTCCGTGGAGAGGTTATCCAGATAGACACGGTCAAAAATCGACTGGCGGTTAAATAGGTTAGCCAGTCCTGGAATACCGCCACCATAGGCACAGGCGCCATAGGCAATCATCACCTTTGCTTTGGCGCGGAGCATTTTCGCCATGTGCTCCTGCTCCGAATTTCTTATCCCACCATTGAAGAGGCAGGCATCAATGCTCTGGTCAGGCATAGCTTCCACATCTTTATATTTGACGTCTATAGCTACTGGCCAGAAAACGATGTCCACCGCCTCCACCAGTTTAAGAATCTTATCGCCAATCTCAAGCTGGGCGATTTCACAGCCACCGCAGCTAGCAGCCCAGTACAGAGCAACCTTTGGTTTAGCCATCTTTACCTCCGCCGTTACGGCTGAAAGGTCCCAGCCGCCTGAGCTCTTCCGTCATCTCATCCACAATGGCGGCAAAGCGGTCTCCCTCCGATGCCGAGACCCAGTCCAAACGCAACCGCCCCTCCTCAATTCCCATCTGTGCCAGCATTTTCTTTAACAGCGGTATGCGGCGCGCCGTCTTCACATTACCTTCCAGGTAATGACATTCTCCGGGATGTCAGCCGCAGACGAACACACCGTCAGCGCCCTGCTCAAAAGCCTTGAGGATAAAGCTAGGCTCCACCCGACCGCTGCACATCACCCGGACGACGCGTAAATTGGGAGCGTATTTTTTCCGGGAGGTGCCCGCCAGGTCAGCGCCAGCATAGGAACACCAGTTACACAGGAAGCCGACTATTTTGGGTTCAAAGCTCATATCAATACTCCTTCTAACTGCGCCATAATCTGCTCGGTGGTGAAGTGCCGGCTGGTGATGGCACCGCTGGGACAGGCGGCAGCACAGGTTCCACAGCCTTTGCAAAGTGCCTCATTGATTACGGAAACCTTCTTCTCTTCGTCAAAGGAGATAGCGTTATAGGGACAAAGTGAATTACAGGTCTTGCATCCAGAGCAGAGCTTATCATCAATCACCGCCGTGGCTGATTCAATCTCCACGCTGCCCTTATTTATCATGGAGAGGACACGAGCCGCTGCTGCTGAGGCTTGAGCCACCGTATCCGGAATATCCTTAGGCCCCTGGCAACAGCCAGCGATGAAGATGCCATCGGTGGTGGTGGCCACCGGGTCAAGCTTGGGATGCTTTTCCAGGAAAAAACCGTCCCGACTGCGGCTGATGGAAAAGAGCCTGGCCACCTCGCCAGCATCAGCTCTGGGCTCAAGGGCAGCACTCAAGACCACCATATCCACAGGGATGCGTCTCTTTTTGCGCACCAGGGTATCTTCCACCAGCACGACCAGTTTGCCTTTCTCCTCTGGAGATTCAGCGATATCGGTGATTTCCCCGGCGCGACCCCGCACAAAATTGACTTTCTCCTCCTGAAGGCGATTATAGAATTCCTCGTAGCCCTTGCCGAAGCAGCGGAGGTCAATATAAAGCTGATAGATTTCGGCGTCTGGTATCTTTTCCCTTAAGAGATGAGAGAACTTCAGGGAAGACATGCAGCAGACACGGGAGCAATATTCATGGTAGTTCACGTCCCGGCTGCCGACGCAGTGCAAGATGGCGATGCTGTGGGGAGTTGACCCGTCCTTGAGCACTATTTTGCCTCCAGTTGGACCGGAGGCATTGCTCATCCTCTCGAACTGGATGCCGGTAATGACATTATCGTATTTCCCGTAGCCGAACTGTGAAATTACAGAAGGGTCAAAAGAGTCAAAGCCGCTGGCAACAATGATATTGCCGACATCCACTTCAACCATTTTCTCTGTTTGCTCAAAGTCAATCGCTTTAGCCTCGCAGAATTTTTCACAGGCACGGCATTTACCCTTGAGGAAATAAGTGCAGCGTTCTCGGTCAATAACTGGCACATTGGGTACTGCTTGAGGGAATGGTATATAAGGCGCAGATCTTTTACTCAATCTTAGA
>CAZUSN010000129.1:0-2339 GCA_964623035.1 uncultured Dehalococcoidaceae bacterium
GCGTTTAAGAGGGACGCAGTCCCTCTCTTACTTCTACTCCCCTTCCCTTACCAAGGGAAGGGGGTAAGGGGGATAGGTTAGTAAACAAAGTCCAACACTGCCGTCCTTGACAAATGAAATAATATAATGTTAAACTTCAAGAAATTGTAAAGGCTGTGAGCAAGACTAGTAGGCTTCAGAGCGAGGCTTTAGAGAGTCGGGTAAGGTGTGAGCCGATGCCAGCGCAGAAGCTGAATGGACTTGGGAGCCGCAAACTGAAAGTTGCCTGCTGGGCAAATAAGTAGGTCTTGACGCCGGGGAAGCGTTAGCAAATCCCAGGGTATCGAGGAAATAAGCAATTTTCTCTGTACCTGATAGAGATGACCATCTAACCTTTTTTCCAGATGGTCAATAAGAGTGGTACCGCGAAGTAGACCTCTCGCCTCTTTAAGGAGCGAGAGGTTTTTTATTATCGGATGGAGAAGGGAATAGATGTATTATCCAACCCTGAATGAGGTACGACAACTGAAGAAATATGGCAATCTGGTGCCGGTCTATTATGAGATGATGGCTGACCTGGAAACGCCGGTATCAGCTTATCTCAAAATAGCCCGTGGCGATTATTCTTTCCTGTTGGAGAGTGTTGAGGGTGGGGAGCGACTAGCCCGCTACAGCTTCATTGGCACTGAGCCTTCTCTCATCCTAAAGACGGGCAAGAAAAATGCCGTTGACCCACTGCTTCTAATTGAAAAGGAATTCCAGCAATATAAATTAGTTCCGATGGCTGGTTTACCCCGTTTCCATGGCGGGATGGTCGGTTATCTCAGCTATGAGGTAGCTCGCTATTTTGAGAGACTGCCCTCCCCAAAACATGACCCGCTTGGTCTCCCTGAATCCATACTGATGCTGGCGGATACGCTTCTTGTCTTTGACCACCTCACTCACAAAATTAAAGTTGTCTCTCATGCCCATCTCGATGGCGATGTTGAAACCGCCTATCGTGGGGCAATCGCCAGGATAGATAGCCTGGTCGAGAGATTGAGACAACCAATTAGTCCTGAGGTTTCGCCAGCGGTCTCCGCTGGATTCCCCGTCTCATCCAATCTCTCTCAGTCTGAATTTGAAGCCATAGTGCAGCGGGCCAAGAAATATATCTACGACGGTGATATTATCCAGGCAGTCCTGTCCCAGAGATTGTCCAAGCGCACTGAAGCCAGCCCCTTTGCCATCTATCGGGCGTTGCGCTCCATTAACCCCTCCCCCTACATGTATTATCTGCACCTGGGCGACTGCTACATTGTGGGCGCCTCCCCAGAACTTCTGGTGCGGGTGGAGAACGGCATTGTCTCCAACCACCCCATTGCTGGCACCCGTCCTCGCAGCCGAGATATGGCTCAGGACTTGGCTCTGGAAAAGGAACTGAGAAATGATGAAAAAGAATGCGCCGAGCATATCATGCTGGTCGACCTTGGGCGCAATGATATCGGTCGCATCAGTGAGCCGGGCACGGTCACGGTCACCCAGTTTATGGATATTGAGCGCTACTCTCATGTCATGCACCTGGTATCGCATGTTCAGGGCAAATTAAGAGCCGGACTTACCCAATTTGACGCCCTGCGTGCCTGTTTCCCCGCGGGAACTGTTTCTGGAGCACCCAAAATTCGAGCTATGGAAATCATCGCTGAGCTGGAACGGGATAAAAGGGGACCTTATGCCGGGGCGGTAGGTTATTTTGATTTCTCCGGGAATTTAGATACTGCTATTGCCATCCGCACCGTTGTCATCAGGGGCGGAATTGCCTATGTTCAGGCAAGGGGTGGCATCGTCGCCGATAGCATTCCCGAGAAAGAATATCAGGAAAGTTTAAACAAAGCTCAGGCTTTGCTCAGCGCCATCAAACAGGCGGAGGCCAATCATGCTCCTGTTAATCGATAATTATGACAGCTTTACCTACAACCTTTTCCAGTATCTGAGCGAGCTGGGGGAAGAGGTAATGGTGGTCAGAAACGATAAGATGAGCCTTGAGGAGATACAAAGGCTCTCGCCTGAGCGCATCGTCATCTCTCCCGGTCCGGGGATACCGCAGCAGGCAGGCATCTCCAACGAGGTTATCCGCCGCTTTGGTGCCCAGACTCCCATCCTGGGGGTCTGCCTGGGACACCAGTGCCTCGGCTACGTTTACGGAGGCAGAGTTGACCACGCTGGCGAAATCAAGCACGGCAAGTCATCGCTTATCTATCATGATGGCAAAGGGGTTTTCCGTGGATTACAAAATCCCTTTCCCGCCATCCGCTATCACTCTCTGGCGGTCATGCGCGATGGACTGCCTGATTGCCTTGAAATAAGCGCCTGGACGGAAA
>CAZUSN010000129.1:2349-4234 GCA_964623035.1 uncultured Dehalococcoidaceae bacterium
ACCGCCAGCACCCGGTGGAAGGCGTCCAGTTCCACCCTGAATCAATCATGACCAGGGTGGGGAAAGATTTACTGAAGAATTTTATACAAAGGGGAAAGAGCCATGATTAAAGAAGCTATTGAAACCGTGGTTTCCGGCGATTCGCTCAGTTTTGAGCAGGCGGTGGGGGCGATGGAGGAGATTATGAGTGGGGAGGCAACCCCAGCTCAGATTGCTGCCCTGGTTACCGCGCTGCGCATCAAGGGGGAAACAGTGGAAGAGATTGCCGGGCTAGCCAGCGTCATGCGGGCTAAGGCAGTCCCGGTGGTGGTTACACCGCCGGTGGTTGATACCTGTGGCACCGGGGGCGATAACTGCGCCAGCATCAATATCTCCACGGCGGCGGCATTTGTGGCTGCTGGTGCCGGACTGAAAGTCGCTAAACACGGCAACCGGGCGATGACCAGTCGCTGCGGCAGCGCCGATGTCCTGGAAGCGTTGGGGGTCAAGATAGACCTTGGTGCTAAGGCAGTCGCCGAGTGCCTGGAGAAAATAGGCATCGGCTTTATGTTTGCCCCCCTCTTCCATCCGGCGATGAAGCATGCCACTGCCCCCCGTCGTGAGATTGGCATCCGCACCGTCTTTAATATCCTTGGGCCGCTGACCAACCCCGCCCGTGCTGAATCTCAGGTAATCGGTGTGCCCAGCAAAGAACTGGGAAGCAAGATTGCGGCGGTGCTGCATCGCCTCGGCACCAAACACTCGCTGGTGGTGCACAGCCTGGACGGCATGGATGAAATCTCCATCAGCGGCCCATCGCTGGTCTGGGAGGTCGATGAAAGCAAGGTATCACCGCCGTATGAGATTTCGCCACGGTACTTCGGTTTTAAAGAAGCCGGTCTAGCCGAAATTAAGGGTGGAACTCCGGAAGAAAACGCCAGGATACTGAGGAATATCTTAACCGGCGCAAGAGGTCCCCAACGGGACGTAGTGGTGATGAATGCCGCCGCTGTTTTGTTCGCTGCCAACCGCGTCTCAGACCTGAAAGAGGGAGCTCGGCTGGCGGAAGAAGCCATTGACCGCGGTCAAGCCCGAGAAAAACTGGAAAATTTAGTACGGCTCAGCCAGAGCCTGGGATAATTTGCCATGCTGAATAAAATTATTGACCAAAAAAGAGTAGAGGTGGCACGAAGAAAAAAGAGCCTACCTATCTCCAAGCTGAAAGAACGCATTGCCTCGCAGAAGGCGCCGTTTGATTTTGCCTCCGCCCTCAGGGGTGATAGCATAAGATTAATTGCCGAGATAAAGCGAGCCTCCCCATCGCAAGGGGTTCTTTGCCCAAATTTCGACCCCGTGGCGCTGGCCGAAATTTATGCTGACAATGGTGCTGCGGCTATCTCGGTGCTCACCGAGACGAATTATTTCCAGGGCAGCCTTGACCACCTGGCTGCGGTGAGGGAGAAGGTTGCGCTTCCCCTGCTGCGCAAGGATTTTGTCCTTGACCCATATCAGGTATATGAAGCACGTGCCTATGGCGCCGATGCCCTGCTGCTAGTCGTGGCTATCTTGAGTCAAGCACAGCTTGAAGAACTGCTGTCACTGAGCTACACCCTTGGTTTAAGCTGCCTGGTTGAAGTTCATAATGAAAGTGAGGTGGAGAAAGCGCTTAACAGCGGTGCTCAAATCATTGGCATCAATAATCGGAACCTCGATACTTTTACCGTTGATATCAACATCACCCATCGACTGCGACCTCTTATTCCGAAGAAAAGAATCGTGGTCAGTGAAAGCGGTATCAGCCATCGGAGCGATGTCGAAAAACTGAAGAGGTGGGGGGTAAATGCCGTGCTGGTGGGCGAGGCTCTGGTTACGGCTACTGATATCCTTGCCAAGATGAGGGAGCTAA
>CAZUSN010000130.1:0-4204 GCA_964623035.1 uncultured Dehalococcoidaceae bacterium
CTCGGATACGGCGATGAAGGTCACCACTGACGCCGTGCAGATTTGCGGCGGTGCCGGTTACATGAAGGATTACCCGGTGGAGAAAATGATGCGGGATGCCAAAATCACCCAGATATACGAAGGTTCCAATCAAGTCTTGAAAAATGCCATCGCCCTCGAACTGAGAAAGAGAAAGGCAAGGACAGCGTGAATGTTATCGTTTGCCTGAAGCAGGTTCCGGGCACCACCGAGGTCAAGATAGACCCACAGACCAATACCCTTATCAGGCAGGGAATCAAGAATATCATCAACCCATTTGATGTTTATGCTCTGGAGGAAGGGGTTCGGGTCAGGGAGCGGTGTGGTGGTAAGGTTACCGTCATCAGCATGGGTCCGCCCCAGGCGGAGGAGGCACTGAGGGAGGCGATTTCACTGGGAGCCGATGAAGCCATTTTGTTAAGTGATAACGCTTTTGCTGGTGCTGATACTCTGGCTACGTCTTATACTCTGGCAGCAGCGATGGAGAAACTGGGAAAATATGACCTTATCATCTGCGGTCGGCAGACATTGGACGGGGATACCGGGCAGGTGGGGCCACAGCTGGCAGAGATGCTGGGAGTACCACTCGTCGCCTATGTCAGCCAGATAGAAGAGGTCGCTAACGGGCAGATGCGGGTGCGGCGGATGGTTGAGGATGGCTATGAGGTTATCGCAACCCCTTTACCAGCGGTAATTACGGTGGTAAAAGAGATTAACGTGCCGCGCCTGCCCTCGCTTCGTGGTATAGCTAGGTCAAAGAGCGTCAATATCCCGGTCTGGGGGGTCGCGGAAGCAGGTATTGACCGGGGCATGGTCGGCTTACCCGGCTCGGCGACCAGGGTAATCAAAATTTTCTCCCCCCGGAGAACCTGTCAGGGTGAGATATTTCAAGGCAAATTAGAAACCCAGGTGGATTGCCTCATCGGCAAGCTGAAAGATACCGGGATAATTTAGGGTTATATTGAACATGGGAAGCGCTAACTATCAGGGAATCTGGGTATTTGCTGAGCAGCGGAAGGGCAAGCTGAAGAATGTTGCCTATGAGCTATTAGCCAAGGGTAGAGAGCTGGCCGATATACTGAAGACGGAATTAAGTGCGGTGTGCTTTGGTCACGGAATTGAGGCGGTAAACCAGTTAATTGCCCATGGCGCTGATAAGGTCTACATGGTTGATAGCCCGGAATTGGCGGCTGAGCAGGAAGATTTGTATACGCAACAACTCGTTGTGCTGATTCAGCAATATAAACCGGAGATAGTTCTAGCTGGGGCAACCTCGCTGGGACGCGCCTTTATTCCCCGCGTCGCGGCTATTTTAAAGACGGGGCTTACCGCTGACTGCACCGGGCTTGATATTGATGCCGAGCAAAGGCTTCTTCTGCAGACTAAACCTTCTTTTGGCGGCAATGTCATGGCGCTCATTATTTGTCCGGAAAAACGTCCGCAGATGTCAACTATACGACCTCGCGTTTTTCGTAGGAATGAGCCTGATGAAACGAGGAGGGGTCAAATAATCAAGGTGGACTTCGACCGCGAGCATATCACCTCAAGGACAAAACTGCTCAACTTTGTTGAAGACCTTACACAAACTGTCAAGATTGAGGAGGCAGATATCATTGTGGCAGGAGGCAGGGGGCTGGGCAAAGCGGGAAATTTTGCTCTATTGAGAGAGCTGGCTTCAGTTATGGGTGGGGCGGTAGCTGCCTCACGGGCTGTCGTTGATGAAGGGTGGATGCCATATGCCTGTCAGGTGGGGCAGACGGGAAAGACGGTGTGCCCCAAGCTTTATATCGCCGTGGGCATCTCAGGAGCGGTGCAACACCTGGTTGGTATGCAGACCTCAGACATCATCGTTGCTATCAATGATGACCCCCATGCCCCTATCTTTGAGGTGGCTACCTATGGCATTGTCGGTGACCTGTTCAAGGTCGTGCCCATGCTGACCGAGAAGCTGAGGAATCGGTAAATGTTTATCCTCTTCTCCCAAACTTGCGGCGAATACAAAGCTTAGCTTATAATAGGATTAAATCTGGTTGGAGTGGGGGATATATGCAGATAAATGTCTCTCAGTTGCTTAAGGAGCCAATCGGTTCCACCCGGAATTATGAGATAAACGAAGTTGTTGATGTTACCGGGGATGGTGACGGTAGAATGATTGAAGGTGAAGTCAGGCTGCAACGTACTCAGCGGGGTATCCTGGTTAAAGGAGAACTGCGTACTGAAGTTGAACTGACCTGTAGCCGCTGCTTGTGTCCATTTGTCTGTCCGTTAAAGATAAATTTTGAGGAGGAGTATATTCCTACTATTGATATTTTTAGTGGCACTCCGTTACCATCACCTGAGGAGTCGGGCGACTTTGTTATTGATGAGCGCCATGTTATTGATTTAACCGAGGCAACACGCCAGTATATGCTGCTGGCAATGCCAATGAAACCGCTTTGTCGGGAAGAATGCGCCGGGCTATGTCAGGAGTGCGGTCACAACTTGAATCAAGGGCCTTGTGATTGTCCACCGCGGACTACTGACCCGCGTTGGTCTAAGCTCAGTAAATTACTTTAATCAATATAGAGGGGTAAAAGATTATGCCGCTACCAAAACGAAAGACAGCAAAAGCACGCCGGGGTGAAAGACGCAGTCATTTTGGCTTGAATCCTCCCCAATTGGACTATTGTCCGCAGTGCCACAGTCCCAAGCTTCCTCACCATGCTTGTCCTGTCTGTGGTACCTATGCTGGCAGGGAAGTCATCAAGATGGAAGAACCGGAAAAGAAGTCCGAATGATGACTTATCTAGTCGGCTGAAGGGCATTTTATTTGTGCTTAATCTAGGGGGGAAGCTAATTATCGATTCGGGCAATTTGAGCAGCAGAGGTTGGAATGGCTGGGCTGACTAAGGTGGCTTATGTTTTTCCCGGACAAGGCTCACAGTGGGCGGGCATGGGTCGTGACCTTTATGATGATTTCGCCTCAGCTAAAGCCATATTTGACCAGGCGGATGAGGTCTTAGGTTTTTCTCTCTCTAAGCTCTGCTTTGAAGGTCCTGAGGACGAGCTTCGCCGGACAATAAATGCTCAACCAGCCATATTGACGGTGAGTTATGCCTGCCTGGAAGCCACTCGTAAAGCTAGACCTAATTTACCAAAGCCCGCCTTTGTTGCCGGTCACAGTCTGGGTGAATATACCACACTAGCTGTATCCGGGGTGCTTGATTTTGCGACTACTGTTTATCTGGCTCGGGAAAGAGGGCGGTTAATGCACGAAGCGGGGTTAAAACACCCTGGAAGCATGGCAGCCGTCATTGGTTTTGACGAGGCTTTGCTGGCTGAGGTATGCCAGCAGACCGGCACTTATATCGTTAATATTAATTGCCCGGGTCAATTGGTCATCAGCGGAGACCGGGATAAGATGGCTCAAGCTACGGATTTGGCTAAAGCTAAAGGCGCTCCCCGTGTTATCCCCTTGCCGGTCAGTGATGCCTTTCATACGCCATTGATGCAGCCGGCCGTTGATGGTATGGCTGAGATTGTGGCTAAACTTTTCTTTCGAAAGCCGGTTATTCCCATTATCGCCAATACCACGGCACAGCTGTTAACCAGTGCGGAAACGGTGAAGGAGGAATTGCTCAGGCAATTATGTAATTGCGTTCAGTGGCAGCGCTCCATTGAGTATATGATAGATAAAGGCGTGTCTACCTTCATTGAGTTCGGGCCGGGCAAAGTGCTGACCGGGCTCATAAAGCGGATAAATAAGGAAGTCAAGACGATAAACATAGGGGACGCTCAGTCGATTAGAGATTTGAAGCACTTACTATGAGGCTGGGCGAAGAAATAATCGTAAGGAGAGAGCGGCGATGGACCTTTCCAATAGAGTAGCCATAGTTACGGGCAGTGCTCGTGGTATCGGGCGAGAGATAGCTCTGAAATTGGCGGAGGTTGGGGCAACTGTGGTGGTCAGCGATATTGCTGATGCTGAACCGGTAGCTGAGGAAATTCGGGCAATGAAACGGCAGAGCTTGGCAGTTCCGGCTAATGTCAGTCTATCTTCGGACGTAGACAAACTTGTGGAAAAGACAGTTAAGGAGTACGGTCGGGTTGAAATACTGGTGAACAATGCTGGCATTGCTCGCGACCAGCTTCTACTGCGGATGTCGGATGAAGACTGGGATGCGGTATTAGATGTTAATCTGAAAAG
>CAZUSN010000131.1:0-4200 GCA_964623035.1 uncultured Dehalococcoidaceae bacterium
CCCTCTGGTTCTGGCGATTGTAGGCGTGGTGCTCATCGCGGGCTCGCTCTCCTTGACCCAGATTGTCCTGGCTCAGGACATCCCCTTCATCCTGCTACAGCCTCTGGGCTTTCTCCTCTTTTTCGCTGCCGGATGTGCCGAAATCAACCGCAGCCCCTTCGACCTCATGGAAGCTGACTCTGAGATTGTGGCTGGCTTTCACACCGAATACTCGGGGATGAAATTCGCCTTGTTCTACTTGGTAGAATACGCTGAGGCAATTGCCATCTCCGCCATCATCGCCACCCTCTACTTTAGCGGCTGGAGAGGTCCGCTATTACCGCCCTGGCTCTGGTTTATCATCAAAGTCCTGCTTGTCTTCTTCGCCATGGTCTGGACACGGACGACACTGCCCAGGATTAGAATCGACCAGTTAATGGCTTTTGCCTGGAAGTTCCTCTTCCCTCTTGCCATAATCAACCTGATTATCACCGCCATACAGGTACTGGTCTGGCCCACTGCTTTGCCCTGGGTAGTCATCTTTATCAATCTGGCAATAATGGTCATACTGGTTTTGCTATGGTCCAAATTCTTCTTTAAGTTAGGATGGGGTAGAATTGATGTTTGAACGTTATGGCATTGGCATTGCTAAGGGTCTGTCGGTAACCATAAAGCACCTGCTCCGTCACCCGACGGTATCGCAATATCCGGAGCAAAGGCTCAATATCTCACGCCGGTTCCGCGGCAATGAGCTTATCTGGAATGAAGAAAAGTGCACCGGCTGCGGTACCTGTGCCAAAACTTGCCCTCAGGGTGCCATTGAGATTATCACCTCAACGGCTATGAGAGAAAACAAATATGCGGTGGAAAAATATCAGGTAGATGCTGGCTACTGTATTCAGTGTGCCTTGTGTGTTGAGGCTTGCCCCTTTGAGGCACTATATCTGGGGCACTCTTACGAGTGTGCCAAGTATCGGCGCGGCGAGTTGATACAGGATAAAGAAGTGATGCGGTATTCACCGGACTGTAAAGTCAGCGGCTACTTTTATGCAGAGTTTGCGGGAAAATTGCCGAGGCAGACTTTACTTCTGGAAAGGATTACGGAGAAGAAATAATGGGGCTGGTTATCTCCTTCTGGATACTGGCTGTAGTCGGCATATTGGCTGCTTTAGGCGTCGTTTTCCTGCGCAATGTTTTCCGGGCGGCTCTCTCACTGATACTGTGCTTCTTGATGGTCGCCGGGCTCTATATCACCCTCAGTGCTGATTTTCTGGCTGCCGTCCAGATACTGGTTTACGTCGGTGCTATCTCAGTTTTAATCATTCTAGCCATTATGATGACCAGAGAAGTCCAGCAGGGCAGCCCCACCAACCGACTCCAAATCCCCGCTTTCATCGTCGCTATCCTGTTTCTGGAAGTGCTGGTGCTGACTCTGATTAATACCCCGTGGCAGATAACCAGCGCTCCACCCCTGGCACCAACTACTGCTGCCCTGGCTACTAAACTTTTCGGCGAGGGCGGCTTTATTTTGCCGGTGGAGATTGCTGCAGTGCTTTTATTATCGGCTATTCTGGGGGCAATCGTTTTAGCGAGGGAGAAGTAAAAGATGACCTTAGGCTTAACGCATTACCTGATATTGTCAGCCATCTTGTTCTCCATCGGTTTATATGGCGTGCTGTCCAAACGCAATGCGGTAATTATCCTGATGTGCATTGAATTGATGCTTAATGCCGTCAACATCACGCTGGTCGCCTTCTCCCGCTACGTGGTGCCGATGCTGCTCACCGGACAGATTTTTGCCATTTTTGTTATCGTCGTTGCTGCGGCTGAGGTAGCTGTTGGGTTAGCCATTATACTGGCTATCTACCGCGGCTTTGAGGATATCGATGTCACCAAAATCAACCTATTGAAGTGGTAGCCAAATGTGGGTCGAAGTTAAAAAAGCGAAAAACTTAATGCTCGCTGAAATGTGGAAGGAGCTCTTTGAAGGGGAAGGGATTCCCACCCGCATCCTGCCCACTTCGGGAATACCCATTGGTCAGGAATTTGCCGAATATTCTGTCCTCGTGCCCAAAGATAAAGAACATGTCATTAAGGATATATTAAGGAAGCTATGATACCGCATCAGTTTGTCTGGCTGATATTTCTGTTACCGCTCTTCTCGTTTCTCATCATCGGGCTTTTCATCCGACCCTTTGTCAGACTGGAGTCGAAAGTTGCCGGCTATATTACCATTGTTGCCATTGGTGGCTCCTTTGTCCTGTCTCTATGGGCATTTTTCTCGGTGATGTCAGCACCTCATCATGAGATACCCATACCAGATGTCGGCTGGGTAATCATCGAGGATGGAATCACCGTCCACCTGGGATTGATAGTGGATTCGCTCACCGCGGTGATGCTGATTGTGGTCACTCTGGTCAGCCTGATGATACAGATTTATTCCCAGGGCTACATGCATGGCGACCCCGGCTATCACCGCTACTATGCCTGGATGTCACTATTTACTGCATCCATGCTCGGTCTGGTTCTAGCCGACAACCTGCTCTTCCTGTATGTCTTCTGGGAACTGGTTGGTTTATGCTCCTATCTTCTGATTGGATTCTGGTTCCATAGGCCGTCAGCAGCCGATGCTGCGAAAAAGGCTTTCATCGTTACCCGACTCGGCGACTTTGGTTTTCTTGCCGGAATATTATTCCTATTCTTAAAAACGGGCACCTTTGACATCACCGAGCTTCATGAGCTGGCTATCACCGGAGCTCTGGCAGGCACCACGCTTACCTGGGCAGCTATTGGCATCTTTTCCGGTGCTGTCGGCAAATCAGCCCAGTTCCCGCTCCACGTCTGGCTGCCTGATGCCATGGAAGGTCCTACCCCGGTCAGCGCCTTAATCCATGCTGCCACCATGGTTGCCGCCGGCGTCTTCCTTGTCGCCCGCATGTTCCCTCTCTTCGAACACTCTATAGAGGCTTTAACCACGGTAGCCATCATCGGTGGCGTTACCGCTATCTTCGCCGCCTCCATGGGTCTGGTGATGACCGATATCAAGCGGGTTATCGCCTACTCCACCATCAGCCAGCTGGGCTACATGATGCTGGGGCTGGGAGCCGCTGGTATCGGCATCGCTAATGGAGGTCATGCCACCCTGGAAGCGGCCAAAGGAGCCGCTGCTATCGGCATCTTCCACCTGTTTAACCACGCCTTCTTCAAGGCGTTACTCTTCCTCGGGGCAGGCAGCGTCAACCACGCCACCGGCACCTTTGATATACGGCTCATGGGTGGCTTGCGTAAGGTAATGCCCTGGACATATGCCACCTTCCTTACCGCCGCACTGAGCCTGGCTGGCATCTGGCCTCTTTCCGGCTTCTGGAGCAAGGACGAGATTTTAGCCATCTCCCTGGAAAATCAGCCGGCTATGTTTGCTCTGGCGCTGATAACCGTATTTATGACCGCCTTCTACATCTTTCGGGTGCTCTTCCTCACCTTCGGTGGTGAGTACCGGGGGGGCGACCCTCAAGCCCACGGTCATCCTCATGAATCCCCGCCGGTGATGATAGTACCCATGGTCGTTCTGGCTATTCTGGCCGTCGTTTCTGGCTTCTGGAATGTTACCGGACAATTCAGCGAGTTCATGGGGCATCATGCCCACGCCCCTGGCTTTTTCGGCATTCTCACCCAGGTATTACCCTGGATTTCACTGATTGTGGCTGGCTCGGGCATCCTTCTGGCTTACGCCATGTACAGCGCCAAATGGATATCCGCCGAGCGAGTCGGCAGTATGTTCCAGCCCTTATATACCCTGTTCCTGCGGAAATACTGGTTTGACGAACTCTATGAAAACATCATCGTCAGGAAGGCTTTAGTCGGCGGATTTTTTGCCGGCGTCCAGCAGGTTGATACCTACGGTGTGGACGGAACGGTAAACGGAGTGGCTGACGGGACAATCGCCAGTGGCCGGGCTATCCGGCGAACGCAGACCGGGCAACTCCAGCTCTACGGCTTGGTTATTGGAATAGGTATTGTGGCGATTACCATTATTGTATACCTCTTTGGTTGAAAAATAGAAACCCATCCCCCTGACCCCCTTCCCTTGATAAGGGAGGGGGGAGTGAGAGTAAGAGAGGGGGGCTTCCGCCCCCTCTCCAAAAACTCTCCTGTTACCGAAGGGAAGGAGAGTTAAAGAGAGGCGAAGCCTCTCTTTAAAACCCACTTCCCCCTCTCCTT